>NZ_JBKYAR010000017.1:0-38992 GCF_047023275.1 Faecalibacillus sp.
AAGTAAAATTAGGAAATGTATCAAATCAATTAGAACAAGCAATACAAAATAGTTCAATAGAAAAACTAAATACTTTAACAATTTCAATCTTTGATATCACAAGTGAAGAAGATGTTTTAAAGATTATTAATTAATAAATTAATATTCAGACTGTTGATAAAAAAATCAACAGTCTTTTTTGTTAAGTTAAAATAGATGATATTAAATCTATATCATGGATAAGTTTGTTTCAATTATACAAAATTTAAGGTTTTATATAAAAATTAAACATATTTACTTATTTATCAACAATCTAAGATATCTTTTAAAGGTGTTTTTTTAAATGGCGGACGCCCCTTATATATTTATCAAGTCTTCTTTTTTATAATAAATATGAAATAAATAAGAAAATATTATTTGTTTTAATCATATAGAAAGGAGAATCAGGAAATGCTAAAAAAGTGATGAGTCTTTTACTTATTATGAATATATTTATAATTAATGATTTTATTAAAAATAAAGATATAAATTATATCTCGTTACAAACATCATATCCTATAGCAACTAAAGTAAATGAAGTAACTTTTCAAGAATCAGTCATAGCATTTTATCACACTCCTTTTACTTCATTTGACTATAAAACCAATACTATACAAAACACGACACTGACAAACACATGTACTTCAAATACAGGAAATCGAATTAAAGATTTAAAACATATGATTATCGTTGGTTTTAGTCTATTAGGAATTTATTGGATCATTATGAATAAGTATATTCATTAGCTGTACGAAATATTCGTACAGTTTCTTTTTTTTTAAATAAAGTGTTATAATAAAAAACGAATTGGGGGAGAGTTATGGAAAGGAAAGAATTTTCAATTGTTCGTTTTTTAAGTTCAAAAAGCCGTTTTGATAATATTGTTTTATTAGAAGGATTTATTGTAGGTATTTTGGCAGGAATTGTAGCTGTTATTTATAGATTATTATTATCTTATGGAGAAAAGATAGCTTATTTTATTGTTGATTATATTAAAAATAATACACTTCATTTATGTATTTGGATCGTTTGTGTTTTAATAATTGGATTTATTATTTCTAAATTATTAAAATATGAATCTTATATTTCAGGAAGTGGAATACCACAGGTAGAAGCTGAAATGATCGATCAAATAGATGAAAAATGGTATCGCGTTATTCTAGCAAAGATGGTGGCTGGAACACTTTCTATTGTTGGTGGACTATCTCTTGGTAGAGAAGGACCAAGTATTCAATTAGGGGCGATGATTGGTAAAGGATTAGCTTCTGTTTTTAAAAGAATGAAATTGGAAGAAAAGTATCTTTTAACATGTGGGGCAGCAGCAGGGCTTTCGGCTGCATTTAATGCACCATTAGCTGGTGTCTTGTTTGCCTTAGAAGAAATTCATAAAAATTTTTCTCCACTTGCATTAGTAACGGTTATGGTGGCTTCTTTAACTGGAGATTTTATTAGTAAAAATATTTTTGGGATGACACCATCTCTTTATTTTCCACTTGTTGAAAGTTTACCTTTAGGTCAATATGGATTTTTAATCATCTTAGGAATTATTGTAGGTTTATTAGGTGTGCTTTATAATAAAACAACAATGTTTACTTTAAAAATGTATGATAACATTACTTTTTTAAAGAATAATCAAAAGATTTTTATTCCTTTACTAGTATCAGTTGGTTTTATGCTTTTCTATCCTGATGTTTTATGTGGGGGACACCATATTATTGATTTACTCCATGAAGGAAATATGGTTTTAGGTTCTGTTTTATTGCTCTTGACTATGAAGTTTATTTTTTCATTGATTTCTTTTGGATCAGGAGCTCCTGGAGGTATTTTCTTTCCACTATTAGTTCTTGGAAGTTTAATAGGTTGTGGATATGCCATTGTTGTTACAACTTATTGTGGGGTACCAAATATGTACTTTAATAACTTTATCGTGGTTGCGATGGCTGGACTTTTCGCAAGTATTGTCCGTGCACCGATTACAGGCATTGTTTTAATTGCTGAAATGTGCGGAAGTTTATCACAATTTTTACCTATTGCAGTATGTAGTTTTGTTGGGTATATTGTCGCTAATATGTTAAGATGTGAACCAATTTATCACAGTTTATTAAATCGTATGATTAAAAATGGCAATCATGAAATTTCACTTGAAGAAAAAGAAATTCTTCATTATTCAATTGAACTTGGTTCATGTTGTTTAGATCAACCAATTAAAGAATTAGGTTTACCTAAAGAATGTGTCATTCTTTCAATTAATCGTGGTATTGAAGAAATTGTTCCGCGAGGAGATACGGTGTTACACCTAGGTGATCATTTAACCATTTTAGTCAATAAAGAAAATAGAGAAGTTACTAAAGATATCTTACATAAATTTTTTACATTAGAAATATAGGTGATGATATGTTTAGAGAAATGAGAAGAAAAAAACAAAAACTAACAGAAAAACAATGTTTAGCTATTTTAAGACGAGCAAAAACAGCAACACTTGCTTTACATGGTGATGATGGCTATCCTTATTCTGTCCCTGTTAATTTTGTTTATGAAGATGGAAAGATTTATTTCCATGGTGCTAAAGAAGGTCATAAAATAGACGCTATTAAAAATAATCCTAAAGTATCAATGAGTATTATTGATCAAGAAGATGTTATTGAAGAAGAATTGACAACTTATTTTAGAAGTGTGATTCTTTTTGGTAAAGCAAGAATCTTACAAGAAGATGATGAAATTTATCATGCTATTGAAACACTTGGTTTAAAATATAATGAAGATGAAGTGGCGGTAGAAAAAGAAATACGAAAAGAATGGAAAATTCTTTGTTGTGTTGAAATTACTATTGAACATATTTCAGGAAAACAAGCAATTGAACTTGTTAATAAAAACTATCAAGATCTGTTTTAGATTCTTGATAGTTTTTTTGTAAGGACATTGTCCTTATTTTTTTAATGTCTTAATTGTATCAATCAATTCTACATCTAAAGAAGAAAGATATTTAACAGCTTGTTGATAAATATCATCACGAAGTAAAGAATCAGGAGTATGGGCATCAAAGCCGATGATGGCCTTGTTTTTATATTTACTTGCAATCTTCCAAAAAGATTCATTTGGATAATGTCTGCCAGACATAAAACCTAAAAGATTGAATTCTAAAGGCATATCTTTTTCTTTAGCGTAAGCACATAAACGTGACATTTCTTCTTGATAAAGTTTAGATTCTTGATCATAGTAAACAAGATCTGGATGAGCAATATAACTATATAAACCACTATCAATAGCTTTAATACAATGATCTACATAAGCTTTTAAGTAATATTCATTGACAGGACTTCCAAAATATTGATGAAGTTCATCTGTTTCATAGTAATGATTTCCTAAAATAATATAATCAATTTTTTTATCTTTGATTGTTTTTTCAAGCCAAGGCATATATCTTTCAAAATATTCACATTCTAAACCAATTAAAATAGAAATTTGATCTTTATATTTTTCTTTAAGATAACGAATACTTTCAAGATAATCATCTAATTGACTTTCAGGCATACGCATTGTTGCTTTAAAAGAGGAAGCATAATGCCAAGGTGTATGATCAGAAAATCCTAATTCTTTAATACCTGCTTTAATGGCTGCTTTTACATATTCTTCATCTTTACCACTAGCATGATAACATCTTGTTGTATGGGTATGATAATTATTTTTATTCATGGTTTCACCTCGAAAACATTATAATACAAAAAAAGGAATATACAAATGTATATTCCAAATAGTCATTATAAGCCAAGTTTTGCTTTCATAGCAGCTAATTCATCTTCAACAGAAGCATCACCTTGTGTTGTATATTTATCAGCTAAAGAAGAAGCAGCACTTGTATGGGCATTTAATTCAGCTTCAGCTGTAGCAGCATCCAACATTTTTTCAGCTTTCTTTTCATAGCGTTCAAATGCTTCCATAGAAGATTTAGCTTTATCTCCACCAGAAACGATTTTATTAATATGTTCTTGAGCTTTAGCAGAAGCAACAGTAGCTTTAATAGCATCTCTTCTAGCTTCTAATGTTTCAATATCATTTACTAATTTATCATGCATTTGACGCATTTTATCAGCATTAGCTTGTGTAAGTTCTTGTGTTTTTTTGTAAGAAACTAAGTTATTTTCATATTGTTGTTTTTTAGCAATCAATGTTCTAGCATCATCTTCATTACCGGCTTTTAAAGCATTTTGTGCAGCAGTTGTATATTTAGTAATTTCTTCTTCACATTCTTTAACTTGTCGATTAGCACTTTTTGCATCAGCAATAATATTGGCTGTTTCTTTCTTGACTTCAGCAAGATCTTCTCTTAAATCTCTTAATGTTTGATCAATCATTTTTGCTGGATCTTCACATTTATCTAATAGTGCATTGATATTACTTTTCATAATATCGGTAAATCTTGAAATAATTCTCATTTTTATTCTTTCCTTTCTTCATTTAAGTATTTATCTCTTAACTCATCAGATTTATCAAGAGGGGTATTTAAAATTTCTATTGTTTCTTTTGCTTTTTCTTGTTCTCTTTTATATCTCATACGTAAAATATAAATAATGCCCCCAATAATAAGGATAATCCCAACAATGATTAGTCCTATTTTGATAATATCTTTAGAAGTTGTAGATTTTTTCATAATTGTTTTAGCAGTTGCATCATATGTTTTAGTAAAAACATCTACTGTTGAAAGTGAACTATCACTCCAATAACGATCTATATAATTCCAAAAAATCTCAATAGCTTCACTATCCATAATTGAAGTAACTTGTTTACCATTGACATAAGACATATATCCAATTTCATTTTGATTTAAATCTTCATAATAAACAAGTAAAAAAGTATCTTCATTATCAATATTTTCTTCATACCATTTTTGAGCATATTCATCTTTTTGTTGATCATTTACAAGACTATCATCATAACTCTTTAAATAAATATATGGTTGGATACCTGTTTTATTATAAAAGTTTTTAAGATTCTTCGAAAGCTTTGATTGATTTTCAATATATCCTAGTTCATCTTTAATACAATTATTATCATAAGCTACAGGATTTTCTATTTTTTCACGATTAATCGTAGAAGTAGGACTACTACTTTCATGAGAAAATGAAAAAATACCAAATATCAAAGCAATAAAAATAATCAAACAAATAAGCAATGTTCCTAAGCCACTTGATGAATGTGAATAATAGTTTCGATGATAACCATAATATCTTCTTCTTGGTGGTGGAGAAACATGATGATATCCATCTCCAAAAGTTGGACCTCTATTAAATGATGTATTTCCAGTAGGTCTATTTGTTGAATTACCTACATGATGTCCACCGCCTACACGACTATAATCGTGTCCGCCAGCTGAGCGATGACCACCTCCACCAGTTCCTGGTCTTGGCATAGTTTCACCTCTTTTCTTATTAATAAATATTGTACATGAAATATTTCAGGAAAGATATAGGATTATAAAAAATGATAAGATAAAAAATATATAAAAAAGTATACAATAATTATTGACACTATAGTTAGCCTACGCTAACATATAGTTGTAGTTAGCGAGGGATAACTCACAGAAAGGTTGAAGAGCTATGAAAAACAAATTCAAGCGCAGCTTGATGGCTCTTGCTTTACAAATTAGTGTCATCGTTGCTGCAATACTATTCGTTTAATTGTCTTATGATTTATTTAACTTAAATTAGCCAAATTCCTTTTTCCTATCATAAGATTATTAAGGGAAGCAAAAGTTTGGTAAGATTACTTACCTTTTTTTGTTTATAAAATAAAAACTCTTCCTAGGAAGAGTTATTTTTGTTTCATGTGTTCTTTGATTTTATTCATTGTTTCAGTAGAAATAACATGTTCAATACGGCATGCATCATTAACAGCGGTATCGTGGGAAACACCAATACTTTCAAAAAATGAAGATAATGTGTCATGACGATCATAAATTGTGTTTGCTACTTCGGCACCTTTATCAGTTAATTCGATATAACCTTTACTATCTACGATAATATATTCATCTTTTTTTAATAAACCAATAGCACGAGAAACACTCGGTTTGGAATAATTAAGTTCTCTTGCAATATCAATAGAACGAACATCTTTATTCTTTTTCGATAAGACGAGAATCGTTTCTAAATACATTTCTCCTGATTCTTGTAAATTCATGCGCATCACCTCTTACTGTATTATATCATATTTTAACCGAGATAAGCAATGAATAAGCACGTTGTAAATTATTGAAAGAGGGTTGACATCCATTTTAAAATGAAGTATATTCTATTTGAAGTTAGAGAAGTCTAACTATATTTTATGTCTTATAGTTAGCGAATACTAATCAAATTAGCATAACCTAATGTGGTTAGCGAGGACAAATTCTTGAGGAGGTAAGTATGATGCCGTTAACAATGTTAAACATAGGAGAAACCGGTGAAATCAAAAGAATTGGTGGTAACGAAGAAACAAGAAGATTTTTAAATAATCTTGGTTTTGTTGTTGGTGCTGAAGTTGCTGTTGTTTCGGCAATCGGGGGAAATGTGATTGTTAATATCAAGGATTCTCGCGTTGCTATTAATGAAGATATGGCAAAACGTATCATGGTGTAGAAAAGGGGGAAGTGTTGTGAAACTTAATGAAGTAGAAGTTGGTAGCACTGTCACTGTTAAGAAAATTGAAGGTGATGGAGCTTACAAAAGACGTATTATGGATATGGGTATCACTAAAGGGGTAGAATTATATATTAGAAAAGTTGCTCCTCTTGGAGATCCTGTTGAAATTACTGTAAGAGGTTATGAATTATCAGTTAGAAAAAACGATGCACAATGTGTTGAAGTTGAATAACGGAGGGGGAAAGTAAAAAATGAATATTAAATTTGCGCTTGCAGGTAACCCTAACTGTGGTAAAACAACAATGTTTAACGCATTAACAGGTGCTAATCAATATGTTGGTAACTGGCCAGGTGTTACTGTAGAAAAGAAAGAAGGAAAAGTGAAAGGAAACAAAGAAGATAATATTACTGTTGTTGACTTACCAGGTATTTATTCTTTATCTCCTTATACATTAGAAGAAGTTGTCAGCCGTGATTTTCTTTTAAATGAAGATCCAGATGTCATTATTGACTTAGTTGACGCTACTAATATTGAAAGAAACTTATATTTAACAACTCAATTAATTGAAACTGGGGTTCCAGTAGTTGTTGCTTTAAATATGGCAGACTTAATTGAAAAAAGAGGTTTAAAAATTGACACTAAACGTTTATCAATGGTATTAGGATGTCCTATTATTGAAACTTCTGCTTTAAAAGGAACAGGTTTAAAAGAATTAATTGCTGAAGCTGTTAAAGTTGCTAAACAAAGCGAACATCAATTACCAGGAGCTATTTTCAGTGAAAAAATTGAAAAAGCAATTGATACTGTTGTTCCTGCTTTATCTGAAACAATTGCTGCTAACAAAAAAAGATGGTATGCTGTTAAAGTTTTAGAAAATGATGAAAAAGTAATGAATCATATTGTTTTAAATGCAAATGCTAAAACTACTATTGATGCATTAAGAAAAGATTTAGAAACTGAATTAGATGACGATATGGAAAGTATTGTTACTGATGGTCGTTATACTTATATTCAAAAATTAATTTCAACTACTGTTGAAAAACCAAAAGAAAAATTAACTATTTCTGATAAAATCGATAAAATCGTAACAAACAGATTCTTAGGAATTCCTATTTTCTTATTAATCATGTATGTTGTTTACTATATCTCAGTTACAACTGTTGGTACATTTGTTACTGACTGGACAAATGATGTCTTTGTTGTAGCTATTCAAGATGCTGTATCTGGATTCTTAAGTTCAGTTGGAGCAAGTGGTTTATTATCTGCTGTTATCGTTGATGGTATCATCGGTGGTGTTGGTGCAGTTATTGGATTCGCACCTCAAATGGCAATCTTATTCTTATTCTTATCAATCTTAGAAGATTGTGGTTACATGGTTCGTATTGCATTCGTCATGGATAGAGTATTTAGATATTTCGGTTTATCTGGAAAAAGCTTTATTCCATTATTAATCGGTTCTGGTTGTGGTGTTCCAGCTATCATGGCATCTAAAACAATCGAACAAGATAATGATAGACGTTTAACTATTATGACTGCTACATTTATTCCTTGTGGTGCAAAATTACCTGTTATCGCTTTATTAGGTGGAGTTATGGCTGGTAAAGTTGCTGGTTGGGAAGCTGGAGGAATGATTGCTCCTGCAATGTATTTCTTAGGTATTGTTGCTGTATTAGTTGCTGCTATTATCTTAAAGAAAACAAAACCATTCTCTGGTAAACCTGCTCCATTCGTAATGGAATTACCAGAATATCATATTCCTAGTGTTAAAACTGTATTATTACATGTATGGGAAAGATTAAAAGCTTTCTTAATTAAAGCTGGTACTATTTTAGTTGTTGCTTGTATCGTTATTTGGTTCTTATCTACATTCGGATTTGAAGGTGGATCATTCGGTATGGTTGATGATGTTGCTAATAGTTTAATCGCTGTTATTGGTAATGTTATTGCTCCAGTCTTTGCTCCACTTGGATTTGGTAACTGGCAATCAGTTGCTTCATCATTAACTGGATTCTCAGCTAAAGAAGCAATCGTTTCTACAATGGGTGTTATTGCTAATGTTGCTGGTGATACAGAAGATGCTGTAAACGTTGCTGCTGGTGTTGCTCAATGGTTCCCAACTGCAATGGCTGCATTATCATTCTTAATCTTTAACTTATTAGATTCACCATGTTTAGCTGCTATTTCAACAATGGCTAACGAATTAAATGATAGAAAATGGTTCTGGTTCGCAATTATCTTCCAAAACGTATTTGCTTATGCTATTGCATTAATGGTATATCAAATTGGTTCATTAGTATTATATGGAACATTTGGATTCTGGACTGTTGTTGCATTTGTTGTTCTTGCATTCATGTTATACATGTTATTTAGACCTGATCCATATAAAGATCAAAAAGTTTATTCTACAAGATCAGTTGAAGCATAATGAAATCCGGAGTTACTCCGGATTTTTATAAATTAAAGGAGGTATTATTATGGCTAATGTGATTATTGTTTTATTAATTGTTGCCTATTGTGCATGGGTCATCTATACACATTTCTTTAGAAAGAAAGATGGACATAAGTGTAGTGGTATTTGTGCAGGGTGTAGTCAATGTTCATCTCCTTTAGATGATTATTATAGAGATCAAAAGAAAATGAAAGAGAGACATAATCATGGGTAATGTAAGTGGTTCGACTTTCTATATGTTTTTAGGAGTGCTTGTTATTTATTTAATAGGTGTTTCTATTTACACACTTATTCAAAAAGTTAAAAAGAAAAGAAAATAACAGGAGGTAATTATGGCTAATGTTATTATCGTTCTTGTATTAGTTGTGATTGTTTTAATTGCTTTAAAATCAACAAGAAAACACATGAAAGGTGAAAGTTCTTGTTGTGGCGGTGGTGGAGAAATCTATCAAGCTTTAGAAGATAAAAAGTTAGACAATCCAATTATTAAAGAAAAAGTATTTAAAATTAAAGGTATGACTTGTCAACATTGTGTGGCTAATGTAACACGTGCAATCAATGCTATTGAAGGCGTAAGTTCACAAGTGAACTTAAAAAAAGAAGAAGCACACGTTGTCTATGATCGAGATGTTGATGATCAAGTGATTATATCTGCTGTTAAACAAGCAGGATATGATGTTATTTAGAGAGGAAGAAATTCTTCTCTTTTTTTATAAAATGATTGATAATTAGATGAATATATGGTAGATTTGTACATGTATAGACAAGATATATTGTTGCGATTGATAAATAGAAGAATTAAAGAATACACATCTCATACATTAAGCACTCCTTATTCTTCGATAACGTCTATATAGGATGAAGTATTTAAAAAGAGGATTTTTGGCATCCTCTTTTTTTTACCAATATTTGGTATTGCTTTTTGTTTGAATATTATATTTAGGCGTATGTGGATATTTTTCAACAGGTTTGTTGTTTTTTATAGACCAAGCTTTTGCTGGAAGTGTTAAAAGCTGTGGACATTTTAATTCACCATCTAGTGGTTTAATGAGTGAGATAATATCATGATAGTATTTATTACCATTTGTAAGAACATAAGCTCTTTGATTTAAGAAATCTTCTTCATTGAATTGTTCTTGATTGATACTATGTTCATAGATTTCTTTACGATCTAATTCATATAGAAATTCAGACATTAAATCATGAAAATCAAATATATATTGATCTTTATGACTCACTAAAAAATGAATAATTGGTTCAAAAACTTCATCAGTGTTTTCACTATTCCAATAACCTTTTTTTAATATTCCCCAAAAAGAATTTTTAAACATTTTCATCACCATATCCATTCTATAGGATAATGGATAAGATATCAAGGTGTCCCTTTTCTAAACCAATAAATAATCCCTGTATCATCAACATTTCCTGAAATAGGATTAATAGCGATAGCATTTAATTTAGTAGTTAATTTATACCAGCTTTCTTTCTTGATTTCTTTATTTAAAAAATTAATAGCTACTTCTTTTACAATACTTTTTTCATCACTATTTTCTATTTTACGGTTATCATCATAACCTACCCAACCATTAATGAGGATATTAGGATTATAAGCAACAATCAAATTATCATAATCTGTACTTCCTGTTTTACAAGCTACTTTATATTTGGTTTGATAATTTGCCATTGTAGCATTTAAATAAGTTGAAAACTGATTATTGAATGTACCTGTTAATAACTGATTGAGAATTAAACAACTTTCCTTATTCAAATTTTGGATTCTTTGATTTTTATGTTGATAAATAATATGTCCTTGATGATCAACAATTTTTTCAATTGTATAGAGATGTTGATATTTACCTCCAGAAGCAATATTACAGTATATATTTGCAAGATTATAAATATTTGTATTGACTGTTCCAAGTGCTAAAGAAGCATTATTTTTAGCTTTGATTCCATAAGTTTTTAAAAAATCTCTTAGATTTTCAGTTCCTAAAAATAAATGTGTTTTTACTGCATAAATATTATCACTTACAGCAATAGCTTGAGCAAGCGTAATTTCTCGATAGGCATATTTATGATGAAAGTTAGCTGGAGAATAGGAGGTATTGTTACTTAATTTAAATGTTGTTGGTTCACATAGAAAACGTGTAGAAGGGTTAAATCCGTTTTCTAAGGCTAAATAATAGAGTAATGGTTTCATTGTACTCCCTATTTGTCTAGAAGCGTGTATTGCTCGATTATATTGAGAACTGGCATAATCTTTACCACCAATCAAGGCTTGTAATTGATTGGTTTTAGGATTTGTAACAGTAAAGGCACATTGTAGATCACCTTGTATTTTCTTTTCTTTAATAAGCTCATTTAAAGTATTTTGATATTCAGTGTTAAAAGAAGTATAAATATTTAATCCTTTATTTAAATATTGATTATTATAAAAACCTAATTCCTCTAATTCTTCTAAAACAGTATCCTTATAATAATAAGTAGACATGTTTTCATTGAGTGAATGTTCACTTGCTAAATTTAATGTTTGTTTTTGAGTAGCATTTAAAAGACTTTGACTGATCATTTGATTATCATACATAGCTTTTAATACAAGGCTTTGTCTTTGTTTGGCTCTTTCTTTATTTAAAATAGGTGAATAATATTGGGGACCATTGACAACTCCAGCTAACATGCTTGCCTCATTTAAAGTTAAATCTTTTGCTTTTTTTCCATAAAAATATTGAGAAGCATTTTCAATACCATAAATTCCATGCCCAAAATAAACATTATTAATATAACCCTCTAAAATATCTTTTTTTGATAAATGAGTTTCTAATTGCAAAGTAAAAAAAGCTTCTTTTACTTTACGAGACCAAGTTTTTTCATTTGTAAGATAAAGTAAACGAGCATATTGTTGTGTTATTGTACTTGCTCCTTGAGAAGTTTTCCTCTTTATGACATTTGTTTTTATTGCCCGGGAAATTCCGACATAATCAAACCCATGATGACTATAAAAACGTTTATCTTCGATAGCGACAATCGCTTTTAAAAAATAAGGACTCACATCATCAATTGAAATATATTGTCCACTATAATTATTAACACTTTGATAAAAAACTTTATTTTGATCATCATAAAGTTTTATGTAACGATCTTTATTGAGTTCAGGCTCTCCAACACAAAAAGCAATGATATACATCAATAAAAGGAATGAAAAGAAAAATATCAAACAATAAAGAATTCTTTTTATAAAGCGTCTCATTTTATCACCGATTTTATTCTTGCCATTTTATGTTATAATATGCACGGTGATAGAATGAAAAAAAATATTAAAGTAAATTATAAGAGTATATTTAAATATGATGATCATCATGAAACGATAGCTTTTAAAAGTGATGGTACATATGAAAAAGGATTTGATAAAGAAAGATTTATCTTTTTCAATAATGATCAAAAGATAGAAATTATCTTAAGAGGAAATGAAATGACATTAGTGAATGGACCTTCTTTGTTAAATCTTTCATATCATAGAAAAATAGGGAATCATTATCAAACAGATTATGGAATGATAGAGTTATTTACAGAACTTGTAACAATGGAACATGATCGTTATTTAAAACTTAAGTATATTTTAAGTGATGGTCATCAACAATTAAGTGAAGTTTATGTGATGATGAAATATGATTTTTATGGAGAAGAAAATGAAACAATCTAAAAAACTATTAATGAATAAAATATTATTTTCAGGATTATTGATTTTAATTCAATTGATTATTGTTTTTGTTGCTTTTTTAACAATTCATAGATCATCTAGATTTTTTGTTTATCTTTTTAAATTAATTAGTGTGCTTGTTGCTTTATATATTATTAATAAAGATGATGCAAGTGCTTATAAGATTACATGGCTTGTTTTAATAGTAGCAGTACCTTTTGTAGGTGGTGTTTTATATTTATTTTTAGGAGATAAAAAACCGAGTCAAAAGTTACAAATAGCATTTTTAAAACAGATTAAAGATCAAAAGATTGTTGAAAATGATATTATTGAAGAAGTATCTGATCCTTATATTAAAGGACAAATGAATTATTTAAATCAACAAAGATATCCTACTTATTATGGAAAAGGAATTAAATATTTTTCATTGGGTGATGATGCATTTGAACCTTTATTAGAAGCTTTAAGAAATGCGAAGAAATTTATTTTTATGCAATTCTTTATTGTTGATGAAGGAAAAATGCTAAAAAGCGTTTTGGATATTCTTAAAGAAAAAGTCAAAGAAGGCGTAGAAGTAAGGTTTATGTATGATGATGTAGGATCACTTACTATGTTACCTCGTCATTATGATCGTCAACTTGAAAAAATGGGAATAAAGAGTGTTGCATTTAATCCATTTATTCCTATTTTATCTCTTGCAATGAATAACCGTGATCATAAAAAAATCGTGGTAGTTGATGGTGAAATAGGTTTTAGTGGTGGATTTAATCTTGCAGATGAATATATTAATCAAAAAGTTAAATATGGTCATTGGAAAGATTCAGGGTTAATGATTCAAGGAGAAGCGGTCAATTCACTTACGAAGATGTTTTTAGAATCATGGAATGTAGCAAGAAATACGGAAGAAGATTATGAAAAGTATTATGTGCCAACTCATCATGAATTTGAGGTAGATGGCTATGTGACTCCTTATGGAGATTCTCCTTTAGATGATGAAAATGTAGGTGAAAATGTTTATTTGAATATGATTAATCAAGCTTATGATTATTTATATATTACAACACCTTATTTAATATTAGATGATAACTTACAAACAGCATTGATCAATGCTGCTAAAAGAGGCGTCGATGTACGTATTATTACACCTGGTATTCCAGACAAAAAAATTGTTTTCAGGGTAACACGTTCGTACTATCAAACTTTAATAAAACATGGGATTCGTATTTATGAATATACACCCGGATTTGTACACGCTAAAAACTTTTTAGTAGATGATAAGTGTGCGACAGTAGGGACAATCAACTTAGATTATCGTAGTTTATATCTTCATTTTGAAAATGGAATTTATTTATATAACAATAAAATATTAAAAGATATTAAGGAAGATTTTTTAGCGACAGTAAAGAAGTCTCATGAAATTACCTTGGATGAAGTTGTAACTGGTAAATTTATGGGGTGGTTTGAAGCAATTTTACGTGTAATTGCTCCATTACTTTAGGTAAAAAACATTGACTTTATGCACTCTTAATGGTAACGTATAAACGATTAAATATCTTTTTTAAGGAGGTAAAAAATGGCTGTAAATAAAATTGAAATTGCATTGAAAGAAGCACTAAAAAAAGCAATGGTTAAATGCAATTTTGTAGAAGATTATGAAATAGATCAAATCACAATAGAAATACCAAAAGAAAAGAGTCATGGTGATTATTCAACAAATATCGCTATGCAACTTACAAGATTACTTAGAAAGAATCCAAGAATGATTGCAGAACAATTAATTGAAGCAATTGATAAAGATGAAGCAAATATTGATTCTATTGAAATTGCAGGACCTGGATTCATCAATATGTTTATGAAAAAAGATGCTTTAACTTCTATTATTAAAGAAGTATTAGCAGAAAAAGATGATTATGGAAAAAGTGATGCAGGAAAAGGAATTAAATATAATGTTGAATTCGTTTCAGCAAACCCAACAGGAGATTTACATTTAGGACATGCTAAAGGAGCTGCTGTAGGAGACAGTATTTGTCGTATTATGTCAGCTGCTGGTTATGATGTTACAAGAGAATATTATATTAATGATGCAGGAAATCAAATTTATAATTTAGCTTTATCTTTATATGCAAGATATAGAGAAGCATTTGGATTAGATTTTGAATTACCTGAAGATGGATATCATGGTCAAGATATTAAAGATATTGCTGTTAAAATTAAAGAAGAAGTTGGCGATAAATATTTAAATGCTGATCGTGATGAAATGATTGCTTTCTTTAGAAAAGAAGGTACTCGATTTGAATTACAAAAAATTAAAGATATTTTAGCTGAATTTAGAGTTCACTTTGATGTTTGGTTTTCTGAAACTTCTTTATATGAAGAAAATAAAGTAGTTCCTACAATTGAAAAATTAAAAGAAAAAGGATTTACTTATGAACAAGATGGAGCTTTATGGTTCAAATCAACTGAATTTGGAGATGATAAAGACCGTGTCTTAATTAAATCTGATGGAAGTTATACTTATTTAACTCCTGATATTGCTTATCATTTAAATAAATTAGATAGAGGTTATGAATATTTAGTAGACTTATTAGGAGCAGATCATCATGGTTATATCAATCGTATGAAAGCTGCAATTCAAGCTTTAGGTTATAATAGTGATCAATTAAATATTGATATTCTACAAATGGTAAGAATGATGGAAAATGGTGAAGTTGTTAAAATGTCTAAACGTACAGGAAATGCAATCACTATTAAAGATTTAATTGATGATATTGGTGTTGATGCAACTCGTTATTTCTTTGCCGCTAAAGCAGCCAATACACCTTATGATTTCGATTTAACATTAGCTAAATCTAAATCAAATGACAATCCTGTTTATTATGCACAATATGCTCATGCAAGAATGTGTTCGATTTTAAGACAAGCTAAAGAAAATGATATTACAGTTGCAGATCATTTTGAATTACTTGTAAATGATAAAGAAATGGCTTTATTAAAACATATTAATGAATTTAGAAATGAAATTGCGGATAGTGCAAAATCAAGAAGCCCACATAAAATCGCAAATTATATTCAAAGACTTGCACAATTATTCCATAGTTTCTATAATGATTGTTATGTAATAGATAAAGAAAATATTGAATTATCAATGCAACGTTTAGCTTTAGTAGAAGCGACACGTATTACTTTAAAGAATGCATTAAACTTAATTGGTGTTGAAGCACCTGAAAAAATGTAAGGAGAGATAAAGATGGATAAAAATAGATCAATGGTTGATGTTGCTTATGAATTAATGTCTAAAAAGAAAAAAGCAGTTAATTTCTATAAATTATGGCAAGAAGTAAGTGAAGTAAAAGGTTTTGATGAAGAAGAAAAAGATGAAAAAGAATCTTTATTCTATACAAACATTACTTTAGATGGACGTTTCATTACAATTGGTGAAAACAACTGGGATTTACGTTCTCGTCATAAATTTGATGAAGTACACATCGATATGAATGATATCTATACTGATGAAGATGAAGAATCTGAAGAAGTAGAAGACGATGTAGATAGTACAATCGAAGATGATTATAATAACTAAGAGGCAATGCCTCTTTTTTAATAAAATCCTTGCTTTCAAATAAAAGTAGATATTCTTATTAATGAAAGGATTATTTTATGAATAAACGACAAACAAAGATTTTAGAATTACTCACACAAAATAAAAAAATAGAAGTCACAAAACTTTCTGAATTACTAGGTGTTTCTCAAGTCACAATTCGTAAAGATTTAGATGCTCTTTCAGAAAGTGGAATGTTAATTAGAGAACATGGTTATGCTACTCTTAATAAAAGTGATGATATGAATATTCGTCTTGCTTATCATTATGAACAAAAACAAAAAGTAGCTAAAAAAGCAGTAGAATCGATTCAACATGGTGAAACAATTATGATTGAATCAGGTTCATGTTGTGCTCTAGTAGCTTTAGAAATTGCAAAAACTAAAAAAGATGTTACACTGATTACCAATTCTGCTTTTATTGCAGATTATATTCGTAAACATACAGCTATTAAAATCATTTTATTAGGTGGCGAATATCAACATGAATCCCAAGTAATGGTAGGACCAATGATGAGAAAATGTGCAGAAGCATTTTTTGTGGATAAACTCTTTATTGGAACAGATGGTTTTAGTATTGATACAGGATTTACAGGAAATGATTATATGCGTTGTGAAGCTGTTAAAGATATGGCAAGACAAGCAAGTCATGTTATTATTGTTACTGAATCGGATAAATTTCATCAAAAAGGAGTTTCTAATTTAATTGATTTACATCAAGTATCATGTATTTATACTGATCAAGGAATTCCTCAAGAAGTTGAAGAATATTTTAAAGAGAAACATATACAAGTTGAAAAAGTTTGATCCTAAGGTTTCCTTAGGATTTTTATGAATTAAATAATGACAAATATTTTAGACAAATTTTAATATACTCTTAATGAAGAATAACTATTTCTAAATAGGAAAAGTGATAACATAATGATGAAAAGAGAGTGTGTCTATGAAAAATTTAGAAAATAAGAATATTTCAAAAATAAGAAATAATAAAAATCAAAGTATTTTTAATAATTCACAGTTTGTATTAAATATTTTATATGCTACAAGTATTAAGCATCAAAATAATAAAAGCTATCCTCGTTGATAGCTTTTTATATTTAAAAGAAACAATCAATTCCTTTATCTAAGAAGATTTGTTGATAGTCTTTTAAATCTTCTTCATGATACGCTTGATAAGTTTTTAAAGAATATTCTTTATTTAATAAATCATATTTCTTTTCACCAAATTGATGAAAAGGAAGCAGTTGAACTTTGTGAATATTTGATTCTTTTAATAAATCACTGATTCCTTGAGCATCTTCTAAAGAATCATTAAAATCAGGAATCACAGGAATACGTGGTAAAACATTAAGATGATGTGCAATAGCCCATTGAAGATTTTCAACAATTAAATCATTATAAACACCAGTACCTTCAAAATGTTGAAGACGATCATAATGTTTTACATCAAAGAGTAAAAGATCAAATAAAGGGGCCAATTTTTGAAATGTTTCTTTTTGAATATATCCTGTTGTTTCAATAGCAACATGTAAATTCTTTTCTTTAAGAGCTAAAACAAGCTCTTCTAGAAATTCAGGTTGTGCCATACCTTCACCCCCAGAGATAGTTACACCGCCATTAGATTCTTCATAAAAATCAATATCTTGCATGCAAACATCCACAATTTCTTGAATTCCTTTAAAGTCTCCTTCATGACTTAATGCTTTAGTTGGGCAATGGTTGACACATTGTAGACAACCAATACATTTATCATGATTAAAGATCATATGGTTTTCTTTTTCGGTAATTGCTTGTTTTGGGCAGTTAAGTAAACATTGTTTACAATGAGCACATTTTTCAAAATCGTAAAGTATTTGTAGTTTATGTAATTGTGATTCGGGATTTGAACACCATTTACATTTTAAAGGACATCCTTTAAAGAAAACAGTTGTACGAATACCTGGACCATCATGAATACTAAATTTTTGTATATTAAATATTAATCCTTTTTCCATAGTCTTTCTCCTCGCTTTTATCCTAACATATCTTTTTGTAAGTTTCAAATGAAACTAAAATTGTTCATTTATGAAAATATTATTGACTTATTTTTTGCTTATTATATAATTTAATTGCAAAAGAAAGAAAATAAACTTACGAATGAAAGTAGAGGAAAGGCAAATGAAAAACAGTGAACACTTTGGTGAACTTACACCAAGAATGAATCATTTTAGGGAAGAAGTTTTAGATAAAAAACCATATATTTGTGCAAAAAGAGCACTCCTTGCGACAGAGGCATATAAAGAACATTTAAATGAACCGCCAATTATGAAAAGAGCATATATGTTAAAAAACATCTTAGAAAAGATGCCTATTTATATTGAAGAAGATACTTTAATTGTAGGAAATCAAGCTTCATCTAATAGGGATGCACCTATTTTTCCTGAATATACAATGGAATTTGTGATGAATGAACTTGATTTATTTGAAAAAAGAGATGGGGATGTTTTCTATATTACTGAAGAAACAAAAGATGAATTAAGATCTATTGCACCATTTTGGGAAAATAATAATTTAAGAAGTAAAGGAGGGGCTTTACTTCCAGATGAAGTGAGTGTTTATATGGAAACAGGTTTCTTTGGAATGGAAGGAAAGCTTAATTCTGGAGATGCGCATTTAGCGGTAGATTATCAACAAGTCTTACAAAAAGGTTTAAAAGGGTATGAAGAAAGAGTTAAAGATTTAAAGAAAAATCTTGATTTATGTATGCCTGAAAATATTGATAAATATCAATTTTATAAAGCTGTTTTAATTGTCATTGATGCAGTTAAAACATTTGCAAGACGTTACAGTGATTTAGCTTTAGAACTTGCTAGAAATACTGAAGGAAAAAGAAAAGAAGAATTAGAAGAAATTGCACGTGTTTGTAAGAAAGTTCCTTATGAAAAAGCTGAAACTTTTTATGAAGCGATTCAATCAACTTGGTTTATTCAATTGATTCTACAAATTGAATCTAATGGTCATTCTTTATCTTATGGTCGTTTTGATCAATATATTTATCCTTATTATAAACATGATAAAGATTTAAACGAAATAACAGAAGAACAAGCTGTTGAATTATTAGATAACTTGTGGATTAAAACACTTACAATCAATAAGGTGCGTTCACAAGCCCATACTTTTTCAAGTGCAGGAAGTCCAATGTATCAAAATGTGACTATTGGAGGACAAACACCTGATAAAAAGGATGCCACAAATGAACTTTCATATTTAGTATTAAAATCAGTTGCTCAAACACGTTTACCACAACCGAACTTAACAGTACGTTATCATAAAAATATGCCTAAAGCTTTCTTAGATGAAGCAATCGAAGTTATGAAACTTGGTACAGGAATGCCTGCTTTCAATAATGATGAAATCATTATTCCATCATTTATTGAAAAAGGTGTTAAAGAAGAAGATGCTTATAATTATTCAGCGATTGGTTGTGTTGAAACGGCCGTTCCTGGTAAATGGGGATATCGTTGTACTGGAATGTCTTATATGAACTTTCCACGTATTTTATTAATGGCAATGAATGATGGGGTAGATATGACTTCAGGAAAACGTTTCTTTGAAGGTAGTGGTTATTTTAAAGATATGACATCTTATGATGAACTTTTTAAAGCGATTGAAAAAGGAATGCGTCATTTAACACGTATGTCAGTGATTGTTGAAAATGCTATTGATTTAGCACTTGAAAGAGATGTTCCTGATGTTTTATGTTCAGCCTTGACAGAAGATTGTATTGGTCGTGGAAAAACAATCAAAGAAGGTGGAGCTGTTTATGATTTTATTTCAGGGTTACAAGTAGGAATTGCGAATATGGCAGATAGTCTTGCAGCTATTAAAAAACTTGTTTTTGAAGAAAAGAAAATCACACCTGAAGAATTATGGGATGCTCTATTAGATGATTATACAAGTGAAAAAAGTCAAAGAATTCAAGAAATGTTAATCAATGATGCACCTAAGTATGGCAATGATATTGATGAAGTCGATCAATTAGTAGTTGATGTTTATAATATTTATATTGATGAAATGAAAAAATATCCAAATACACGTTATGGTAGAGGTCCAATTGGTGGTATTCGTTATGCTGGTACTTCAAGTATTTCTGCTAATGTAGGACAAGGTTATGGAACAATGGCTACTCCAGATGGTAGAAAAGCACATACCCCTCTTGCTGAAGGATGTTCACCAGCCCATGCAATGGATAAAAAAGGACCAACTGCTGTGTTTAAATCTGTTTCTAAATTACCAACACATGAAATTACTGGTGGTGTCTTATTAAATCAAAAGGTTACACCTCAATTATTATCAAAAGAAGAAAATAAAGAAAAGATTGAAATGTTGATTAAAACATTCTTTAATCGTTTAAAAGGATATCATGTTCAATACAATGTTGTTTCTAAAGAAACATTATTAGATGCGCAAGCACATCCTGAAAAACATAAAGATTTAATTGTACGTGTTGCTGGATATTCTGCATTCTTTAATGTGTTATCAAAAGCAACACAAGATGATATTATTGGAAGAACTGAACAAACATTATAGGGAGAAAAGAAAAATGGAATTTATAATTGATACAGTAAACTTAGAAGATATAAAAGAAGCAGTAGAATATATGCCAATTGTAGGAGTAACAAGTAATCCTTCAATTGTGAAAAAAACAAGTCCTAAAGATTTCTTTAAACATATGAAAGAAGTCAGAGAAATCATAGGAAAAGAAAGAAGTCTTCATATTCAAGTGATTTCTAAAGAATGCGATGAAATCGTTAAAGAAGCCCATCGTATACTAGAAGAAATCGATGATCAAGTCTATATCAAAGTACCCGTATCATATGAAGGAATCAAAGCTATCAAAAAACTAAAAGCAGAAGGAGTCAATGTGACAGCAACAGCTGTTTATGATTTGATGCAAGCCTATATGGCTTTAGCAGCAGGAGCAGACTATATTGCACCTTATGTCAATAGAATAGGGAACCTAGGAAATGATCCAATGGAACTTATCAATGAATTGTCAAATAGAATCGTACAAGATGGATATGATTGTAAGATATTAGCAGCCAGCTTTAAAGGAGTACAACAAGTAAGAGATGCCTTCAATTATGGAAGCCAAGCGATTACAGCACCAGTAGAAGTATTAAAACAAATCTTTGCGAATCCAAGTATTGAAAAAGCAGTGAATGATTTTAATAGTGACTGGTATGATGTTTATGGTGAAGGTAAAGGAATTTGTGATTTATAATAAAAAACGCCTGTTTGAGGCGTTTTTTAATATTCTTTTTTATTTAAAAGTTTTAAACTTATTTGATAAGAGATGATATTAAATATTAATGTAAATAAGATTGTAAATGTAGTAACAAGTGATAAATGATTTTCTAAAAAAGAATCAATGATTGTTTCAATATCAAAACCAATGAATTTTGTTAGAAAATAAATCATTGCTATAAATAAGAAAATACCTCCAAAAACAATAATCATTGCAAGTTGACTTTTTTGTGCTTCAAAATAAATACCTACGGGTGTAATAATAGCAATTATTAAATAAGAAAACATTAATGTTAATAAACAACCTTGTAGAAAATCACTATTTATAAAATGAAATGATTGTTGAATTCGATAATAACTTAAACTAGAAATACCTATTGCTACTAAGATAAAAAGAATGCCAAGCATACCACCTAAATAATATTTTTGTTTAAGATATGTTCCTTTACTAATAGGTAGCGTAAATAATGTTGTAAAGCCATGATTAAAACTATCATAACTAATTGTACTCATTAATAAAACACCTGGGAAAATACTGAAATAACCTAATACAAAGGTAGGATTATCATAAAAGTAAGAAAATCCAAAACCAAATAAAATTAAAAACAGAAATAAAAATTTACTTTCTTTTAAATATGAAAAATCTTTCATTAATAAACCTTTCATTTTACTCACCTCTTAACATCATAGAAAATAAAGTATCAAAATTATTTTTTTCAACAATAATATCTGGATAATTTTCTAAATAAAATTGTCTTTGATTTGTAAGAACATCCCAACCATAAGTTTCCTTTCTTGTTTTTAAAAAATAAGAAGAATCAACTTGTTGAAATTGTTCATCTGTTAACTTTAATAAACCATATTGATCAAGTAAACAATCTGTGAATTCATGAAAAATAAACTGACCTTGATCAATTATATAAATATCATCACATAAATTTTCTAAGTCAGAAGAAATATGTGAACTAATTAAAACACTATGACTTTCATCTTCTTCCATAAATTCTCTAATTAAATCAATAATTTCTTCTCTAGCAATAATATCCAATCCATTAGTAGGTTCATCTAAAATAAGAAAAGATGCTTGATGAGATAAAGCAATAAGAACATTTAATTTAGCTTTCATCCCAGTAGAAAAATCATTGATTTTTTTATCTAAAGGAAATTGATATTGTTTACATTTTTGAATGAAATAATCTAAATCAAAATGAGTATAAGTGTTTTCTAAAAGTTTTATAAGATCTTTTAATGTGAGATATTCACATAAGGACGTATTAGCAAGACTACAGCCAATTTTGTTTTTATCAACTGTTTGGTTGTTTTCGTTTAAAATAGTAATATTTCCTTTATCAATGTGAATAAGATCTAAAATAGCTTTAAATAAAGTCGTTTTACCAGCTCCATTTTTTCCAATAATCCCAGTAATTGTCCCTGGTTTTATTTCAAATGAGCAATTTAAATGAAAATGTGGATATGATTTTTGAACATGTTGAACTTTTAACATATTATTCCTCCATTAATACTGTTAGTATTTCTTTGATTTCTTCATAACTCACACCTGCTTGTTTTCCTTTTTGCAATGCTTTTTCTAGATAGGATTCAATTTCTTTTCTAGCTTCTTCTAAAAGTGTTTCTTGATTAACGGCTAAAACAAAAGTTCCTTTTCCGTGAATTGTTTTAGTAAGACCTTCAGTTTCTAAAAAATCATAGGCTTTTTTGACTGTGAGAGCACTTATTTTGAGTTCTTTAGATAGAGAACGAACAGAAGGTAAAGGATCATTTTCTTGTAAAGTGTGGTCATTGATTTGTTTTTTTATTTGATCGACAATTTGTTCATAAATAGGGATCATGGATGAGTGATTGATAATAATGCGCATATAATTCCTCCTTCATCTATAAACAGTATATAACAGTATAAAACAGTTTGTCAACATTTAGATTAGATATGAATTCTATTGATAAAGAATCTATCGAAATGTTTGAAAATAAAGAGTATGTTATGATTGTTATTGTGAGAAAGTTACAACAAGAGTATAAGATTCGTTTTAATGGAAATGGATATGGTATTGTCATGCATTATTTATGATTTAATGATTATTTAGTTATTGAAAATTTGACAAAATAAAAAGTCAGAAAATCTGACTCTTATTTTGAAATGATTTCTACACCATCTTCAGTAACAAGGAATGTATGTTCCCATTGTGCAGAAAGTTTTCCATCATCTGTGTAAACTGTCCAATCATCATTATAATTTAAATGAACATGTCTTGTTCCTTGATTAAGCATTGGTTCGATAGTAAAGACCATACCAGGGACAATTAAAACAGTATCTTCTTTTGTTTTAAAATGGAAGACATAAGGATCTTCGTGCATTGTCATTCCAATTCCATGTCCACAGAATTCTTCAACGACACTATAACCATTAATATGTGCATATCTTTGAATAGCTTTACCAATATCTCCAATATGACTTTTCCATGGTTTAATAGCTTTCATTCCTTCGTACATCGCTTCTTTTGTGATTTTAACAAGTTTTTTTGCTTCATCAGAAACATTTCCCATCATAAACATACGAGAAGCATCGGCATAGTAACCATTTAATTCACTTGTTGCATCGACGTTGATAATATCACCATCTTTTAAAATAACATTAGGAGAAGGAATTCCATGACATACAACATCATTAATAGATGTACAAATACTTTTAGGATAACCTTCATAGTTTAAGTCAGCAGAATGAGCGTTGTGTTCTTTTAAATATTCTCTTGTAAGAACATCGATATCTTCAGTTGACATTCCAATTTTTATATTTTTTTCAATATGATCCAATAAACCATTATTAACAATAGCTGCTTTTTTAATACCTTCTATTTGTTGTTGATTTTTAATCATTGATCTTGGAGGTGTCATGACCCCTCTTTTTTTGTAATAATTAATTTTTTTGTCAAATTCACGGTGACAGACTTCATAGTCTAAGCCACTTCCGCACCAACATTTATTCATTTATTCTACCTCTTTTCGTATCTATTTTAAACATCTCGTTTTATAATGTAAAGAAAGATGATAATATGATTTTAGTGGAGATGATAGAATGGAAATTTTAGATATATGCGATGAATTAGGAAATCCAACAGGAAAGACAATAGAAAGAGAAATAGCGCATCAAAAGGGAATTTTACATCGTACAGCACATGTTTGGATTTTAAGGAAAAAAGAGGATCGTATACAAATTCTTTTACAAAAAAGAAGTGATCAAAAGGATTCATTTCCTGGATGTTATGATATTTCAAGTGCTGGGCATATTCCGGCGGGAGATGGTTATTTAAAATCTGCAGTTAGAGAATTGAAAGAAGAATTAGGAATTGTTGTAAGTGAAAGTGAATTGATTGATTGTGGAAATAGAAGATTTCATTTTGAAGAAGTTTTTCATGGGCGATTATTTAAAGATAATCAAATAAGTAAAATATTTATTTTGTGGAAAGATTTAGAAGAAAAAGATTTTACTTTTGTAGATCATGAAGTAAGTGAAGTGAAATGGTTAGATTTTGAAACATGTTATCAAGCAGTTAAAGAAAATAAAATCAATCATTGTATCTATATTGAAGAATTAGAGATGATTCAAAAATATATAAATCAATAATAATAGAGGTATCATGAATCATGATATCTTTTTTTATATCATATAATACAACGGTGATGTTATGAAAAAGATAGTATTCATCTTGATTATAGTATGTATTTGGAGCTATGAAATACCTGTTTATGCAAGTGAAAAGCCATTAAAAGGCACTAAAGTTGTGATTGATGCAGGACATGGAGGGTTTGATAATGGGGCGATTGAATATGGTTATTTTGAAGATCGTCTTAATTTGGAGATATCTTTGAAATTAAAAAAGGAATTAGAAAGCTTTGGGGCAAAGGTATATTTAACAAGAGATGGAGATTATGATATGACGAAAAGAAATCATCATTATTCTAAACAAGATGATATGTATTTAAGAGTAAAAAAGATAGATAGTTTTAATGGTGATTATTTATTAAGTATACATCAAAATGCTTCAGGTAATAAAAGTGCTTGGGGCTCACAGGTTTTTTATTATTATAGAAGTGAACAAGGAAAAATACTTGCTGGGGATATTGATCAAAGTTTAAAGGAATTGACGCATAGTCGAAAGCCTATTAGTGGATGTGGTTTTAGAGTTTTAAGGGCAACAAAGACATTAGGGGTTTTAATTGAGTGTGGTTTTTTATCAAATTATAATGAATGTGGACAATTAAGAAGTAAAAATTATCAAAAAAAGTTATGTCAAAGAATAAGAAAAGGGGTAATTAAATATCATTTAAAGATAAAAGCTCAAAAAAAGAAAAAAATATCAAAAATTCTACAATAAAAAAACGTTGATTTTATCAATATAATTTTATTTCTTTAAAAAAATGTAAAAAAATATACGAAAAACCGTTGACGTAAGACTGTATGCATGTTATATTATATGGGCAGTTGATTGATGGGCCTGTAGCTCAGTTGGTTAGAGCGCACCCCTGATAAGGGTGAGGTCGATGGTTCAAATCCATTCAGGCCCACCATTAATTAATTGTTTTATATAGATGTGGGCCTGTAGCTCAGTTGGTTAGAGCGCACCCCTGATAAGGGTGAGGTCGATGGTTCAAATCCATTCAGGCCCACCATTTTAACAAATGAAATGGTGGAAAATTAAATATTAATTTGGGGCCATAGCTCAGCTGGGAGAGCACCTGCCTTGCACGCAGGGGGTCAGCGGTTCGATCCCGCTTGGCTCCACCAATAAATAAACTAACTGCTTCGGCAGTTTTTTTGTTAAAAAAGAATAAATATACTCTATAATCCAATTAAGGAGGTTAAAAATGGCACAAAGTAGAGGAAAGGGTAATTATATAATTAATACTTTTAATGGTATGGCCTATGGCTTTTTTGCGAGTTTGATTATTGGAACAATATTAAAACAATTAGGAACTTTAGTTCATATTGAACAATTGGTGACTTGGGGGACAATTGCAGGTTATCTCATGGGCCCTGCTATTGGAATAGGAATTGGCTATGCAATTGATGCTAAAGGTCTAAATTTGATTTCTGCGGTGATTGCAGGAGCAATAGGGGCTGGAACATTTAATAATGGAATTCAAGCAGGAAATCCGATTTCAGCTTATGTGGCTGTTTTAGCAGCTATTGAAGTGACAAGATTGATTCAAGGAAAAACACCGATTGATATTTTACTTGTTCCTTTTGTTTCTATATGTATGGCAGGTTTAGTCACACAATTTGTAGGTCCTTATTTAACACAAATGATTACTTGGATTGGTAGTGTTATTAATGAAGGTGTTTCTTTACAACCATTATTTATGTCAATTGTAGTAGGTGTTTTAATGGGAATGGCATTAACAGCCCCAATTTCATCAGCAGCTATTGGTATTATGTTAGGACTTGATGGCTTAGCAGCGGGTGCAGCACTTGCAGGATGTTGTGCACAAATGGTTGGTTTTGCAATGATGTCAATTGAAGATAATGATATTGGAGATGTTATTGCTATCGCTGTTGGAACAAGTATGTTACAGTTTAAAAATATTATTAGAAGACCTCTTATTTGGTTACCAACAATTTTAACAACGATCATTACAGCTCCAATTTCAACGGTTTTACTTCATATTCGTTGTAGTGCAATTGGTTCTGGAATGGGAACGGCAGGACTTGTAGGTTTACTGGATGCGATTCAAGTGATGGGTAATCAATATTGGGTACCACTTATTTTAATTGATGTGATTTTACCGGCTGTTTTAACGTTTGTTTTTTATAAAGGTTTTAGAAAATTAAATTACATAAGAAAAGGAGATTTAAAGATTGAACGTCTTTAATCTCCTTTTTCTTATTTAAATAAATCAATGATATCTGCAGTAGACATTTGTGTAATAGAACCATTATTGTTTTCAATAAACATATTCGATAAATCTTGTTTTTGTTCTTGAAGTTTTTGAATCTTTTCTTCAATTGAATTTTTCATAATCAATTTATAAACTTGAACATTATTTGTTTGTCCAATACGATAAGCTCTATCTGTTGCTTGATTTTGTGCAGACATATTCCACCATGGATCATAGTGAATAACGGTAGAAGCACTTGTTAAGTTAAGACCAGTACCACCAGCTTTTAAACTGATTAAAAAGACAGTTGTTTGATCGTTTTGGAAAGCATTAACAAGTTGATGTCTTTTGATTTTTGTTGTTGAACCAGTTAAAACATAATAAGAAATATCTTTTTTACGTAATTCAGCTTCAATTAAATCTAATGATTTAGTAAATGAAGAGAATAATAAAACTTTTTGATTATTTTCTTTAGCAGTTTCAATAATATCCATACATGCTTTAAGTTTAGAACTTGGTTCAATAATATCTTTATATAAAATACGTTGATCACAACATAATTGACGAAGTCTTGTCATCATTGCAAGAATTTGAATCTTATCAATATGGTTTACTTGAATAGCGCTTTGTAATTCACTATTAATTGTTGATAAGTTAGCAAGATATACTTTTTCTTCCTCTGGTGTAAAAGGAATAATAACGTTGTTTTCAATCTTATCTGGTAATTCTGTTAAAACATCTTTCTTTGTTCTTCTTAAAATGAATGGTTCAACTAATTGTTTAAGTTTTGCTTGTTTTTGTTGATCTTCATTTTTTATGATTGGTATTTCATATGTTTCTTTAAAATGATGATAATTATATAAATATTGTGGCATCAAGAAATCAAAGATTGACCATAATTCTGCTAAACTATTTTCAATTGGAGTACCAGTTAAAGCAAAACGATACTTACCATTAATTAATTTAACAGTTTGTGCATTTTTAGTGCTTTGGTTTTTGATATATTGAGCTTCATCTAAAATGAAATAATAGAATTGATAATCTTTATATAATTCATAATCTCTACGAATATAGTCATATGAAGTAATAACAACATCATAATCTGGAATACTTTCAATCAATTTCTTTCTTTGAGAAATATTTCCAGTAATACAAATTGTTCTTAATTTTTTAGAGAATTTATTAATTTCATCTTGCCAGTTATAAATCAAGGTTGCAGGTGCAACAACAAGACTGACATGATTTTCACCAATACTATCTTCAATCAATGTCATAACTTGTAATGTTTTACCAAGCCCCATATCATCAGCTAAAATACCACCAAAACCATATTCTGACATTGTTTTTAACCATTTAAATCCTTGAACTTGATAGTCCCTTAAAATATGAGAATAATTTTGAGGAACTTTAATTTCTTCAGGATCTTTTTCTTCAATGTGAGAAATTAAATCTTGGAAATGTTGATCTCTGTTGAATTGCAATGATGAACTGTTCATAAAGTTTTCTAAATAAAGTGAATGATATTTATCAACTTCTACTTCACCATCTTTTAAATCTTTATATTCAATATTTAAATCATTAAATAATAAGTCTAAATCTTTAATACTATCATCATCTAAATTAATAAATTCACCATTTTTTAAACGATGATAATTCTTCTTATGTTGATAAGCATATAAAATATCTTTAATTTCTTCTTTATCAACATTAATGCTATTAATATCGATTTTTAATAAATCGTTTTGTAAACGAACCCCAATATTTAACTTCATATTTTTAGGTTTATTCATTTGTTTAATTTCTTCACTAATATAAATTTCACAATCATTATTGAGTGAAGGTAAAATACGTGTAATAAAATCATAAATATCTTCTTCATTATAAAGATAATACATTTGAGTGATTTCGTCGTATTCTAAATATTTTTCTAATGTTTGAATAACACCATCTAATTTTAATGGAAGTACTAAATCTTTTGGATTTTCTAAGATCGTATTTCCTTGATCATCTCGATAATCTAAAGTAACAGATAATTCATTATTATTATTTAAATCAACATAAATTAATAAAGAAATATCCATTGGTAGATATTCATCAATATCATCTCCTGTAAATTCGACATAAGGAACAACAGAATCAATGATATACTTAGAAAAACGTGGTAATTCATTATTTGGAATTGTAAGTGAATTGTTTTCTAAATGAGTAAGCAAAGGTCTTAAAGCTTCACTGCATTCTTTTGAATATCTATTAAGTGTGTAATGATCAAAATAATAGATGTATTGATGACCAATGATTGTAATGCCTTCTGGTTCTTTATATTTAATAGTTGTATAATCTTCATCTTTTTGAATTTCTAAAATGAAATTTTGTAAATCAATAGTTGTAAAATTAATATTGATGTCTAAATTATCATAGTGTGTTAAAAAGAAATCATCGATATTATCAGAAGTAATTCTAATACTACGATCATCATCTTTAAAATGTGAATATTCTTTAATAAAACGAAGTTGTTTTAATGAAGAACTATCAAATACTTTAGAGTTATGATCAGTGACTAAAGCATTTCCATATTCAATAATTTCATTTGCTTTTACATTTTGAATAAAAGTATTTAAGTTTTTGATTGTATAACTACGATCGCTAGCAATCTTATAAGATAAACTTAAACGATTAAAAGTGCTTTTTACTTGAGGTATCAAGCGAACGTGTTGGTTAAGTTGTAATTGATGTAAGCGATGTTTGTTTTTGTATTGTTCAATAAGTGAAAAAGTAAGATTAGCTTGTTCCTTTAAATGAGCAGCTTCTTTTTTAGCTTGAAGTGCTTGTAATTGATCAGCATAATTTCCTTTTTGATTGAAAGAATATGGTAAATCACTTGATTCTAATCCATAAAATTTCAATAAAATTGCACCTATATGTCCACATGCCAATTCATTAGGCTTGCAATGACTACAATCACAGTTGAATTCCAGAATATGACCTCCAGTATCTACTTGAATTGTAGCAGTATCTATTTTACCGTTAACGTTTGTACTTCCAACGATTTGATAAATTTGACCATCTTTAATTACAGACATGTTGGATATTGTATTATGTTGAAATAAGTTATGAGCGACTTTCCAGTTGGGCTCATTAAAGTACTTATTAATTTCATCATCTTTAATATACATAAGTGTCCCTCCCATTTAGCTATTATAACATTATTTTTTTAAAATGATGAGATAGAGATAAGCTTTTTTTTAATTTTTCTTAATTAACCATCTGACACATCTTTTGATTTAACTCCGTTATTCTCACTTTAAACCGAGGAGTATAATCTATCACTTCTTTAAAATATTATATACTTTTCTTAAAGAGGTGGATACTATGGCTAAAAATCAAAAACCAAAAAAGGATTCTTTAATTACTTTAACTAGAAAATATGCAAATAATCATGATGAATGTGTAAAATTCTTTTTTAAAATGAAATGGCCTGTTGGCTTTTACTGTGAAAAATGTGGATGTACACATTACTATTCCATTAAAAGAGGTGATGTCTTTCAATGTAAAGAATGTGGTCATCAACATTACTTACTTTCTAATACTATATTTCAAGATAATAAGCTAGATCTTTATAAATTGATTTTAGGAATGTATCTCTTTTTTACGGCAAATAAAGGTTTGTCTGCGATTGAATTAGCTAATGAATTAGAAATAAATTATAAAACAGCGCTATTACTTTGTAGAAAATGTAGGATTCTTATGTCCCAAAGTAACAGTGAAAAAATTCTGGACAGCTTTTTTTATGAAGCAGACGTTGCTTATATAGGCTCAAAAAGTAAAGAAGAACACAAACAAGGAGTTGCTACTGAACAGCAACCCTTTTTAGTAATGTTATCAACAGATAAAGAAAATAAATATCCAAAATTTTTAAAATTAATGCCAGTAGCTGTAGATAGTACAAATAATATTGTTAGATTCATCTCAAAAAAAGCAATACTTTCAAAAGAAAGAATACTAAACACTGATGGAAAAACAACTTTTTTAGGATTAACTGATAAAATAACATTAAAATCAGAAAAAATACTCTATGATGAAGAAAATCATAGATTGTATTGGCTTAATGTATTAATTGGTGATATAAAGAATAATATTACTGGTATATATCATGGAGTAACTAAACGTGACTTACCTTTGTTTTTGAATGAACAAGAATGGCGTTTCAACCATAGATATACTGGAAAGAACTTCATGAACAAAATACAGAAATATGTTTTGAAATCACATCCATGTCCTAAAAAAGCAATTATTACTGTACTCAATTTATCCGAACCATACTATGCACATGTGTCAGATGGTTAATTAAGTAATTTTTTAAAAAATAGGATTGCGAACAATCCTATTTCAATATTTCTTTATAAACACGTAAAACATTTTTATAAAAAATCTTTTCAATTTCATCTGTAGACAAGCCTGCTTCAATTAATGCATCATATAACATTTGATATCCACTTGCATCCTTCATTTCTAATTTTGAACCAATACCATCAAAATCACTTCCTAAGCCAATACAATCAATACCAGCAAGATTTTTGATATATAAAATATGTTGAACCATATCCTTAACATAACTTGTATGATGATTGCCTTCAGTTGTTAAAAAATCACTACAGAAATTAATTCCCATAACACCACCACGACTAGCAAGCTTTAAAATCATATCATCTGACATATTTCTAGCAACACCACAAACTTGACGTGCATTACTGTGAGAAGCAACAAAAGGTTTTGTTGTATGATGATAAACATCATAAAAACCTGCATCACTCAAATGAGAAACATCAATAATGATTCCTAAACGTTCCATTTCTTTAATATATTGTAAACCAAAAGGTGTTAAACCATCTTGATCATTGATTTTAAACATATCTTCATAACATGTTATATTTGAAAGATTAGGATGGCCAATCCCGTTTGCATGATTCCATGTTAAAGTAATCATTCTAACCCCTAATCTATAATAATGTTCAAGTAATGATAAATCATTTTCTACAACTGCTCCTTCTTCTAAAGTTAAAAGAGAAGACATAATACCTGCTTGTTGATGATCGATGATATCTTGATAACAAAAGACAGGTTTAATAAGTTCAGGATATTTTTCTATTTCATGATAGTAATGATTAATGAGTTGATTTGCTTTTAAAAATGGTTGAGGATTTTCGCTTAGATCGACAAACATCGCAAAGTTTTGTAATAAATAATCCCCTTTTTGCATTTTCTTTAAATCAATATGACCATCATTTTCTAACAAAGAACCAGCTTTTCTATGATGTAAATCATCATAAAGCTTTAAAATAGTATCACAATGCATATCAACAACTTTCATAAAATCTCTCCTTAAATTTTATATGTAGAATGAATAGCACAACAAGCAAGACCACCGTGACATGTTAAAACGGCAGGAAGATCATTGATTTCTACTTCAATTCCATGGAATGTTGTTTGAAATAATAATTTTGCTTTTTTAGCAAATACTAAATTATCAGCATCAGAAATATAAATCTTATATTGTTTAGCATTGACTCCTAATTCATGAAATTTATCAACGATAGCTTTTAAAACTTTAACTTCTGTACGAGACATACTATATTTATCAACAGATTTACCTTGTTCATCTAAACAAAGCAAAGCTTTGATTTTTAACATCGAAGCCATTCTGGCTGCCATTGGTGATAAACGTCCACTACGTGAAAGTTGAGTAAAATTATCTGGATATAAAAACGAGAACGAATGTGCTGTTTTTTCTTCTAACATTGTAAAAATTTCATCCACTGTTTTTCCTTCATCAGCAAGTTGTTTAGCGCGAATAGCCATATCCATAACAGGAGCTCCAACTTGACGACTATCATAAATATAAACATTATCTAAGCCAACTGTTTCTTTAGCAAGATGGAAACCGTTATTTGTTCCTGACAAATCTGCTGAACAAGTAATAATAATGATAGCTTCATAGTCTTCTTCTTGCCATTTTTCCATTTTTTCAATAAGATAACCTGTATTTGGTTGACTTGTTGAAGGTGTTTTACCATCTTTTAAATAGTCATAAAGTTGTTCTGTTGAAATATCAATTTGATCTTTATATTCTTTTCCATCTACAATGACACTTAATGAAATAAGTTCAATTCCATTCTTTTGTGCAATTTCTTGATCCATTGCACTTGTTGTATCAGTTACAATTAAATATTTTTCCATTTTCTTCTCCTTAAAATTCTAAATCAAATTCTTGATAATCATCTGTAAGAGATTGGGTAGTTTTTAACCAAGCATAAGCTTCTTCAAATTCTTCTTCAGTGATATCTTCTATTATTCCAAATTTAATTAATTTACATACATCATATATACTTTGCCATAAAGCATCGAATTGATGATCTTTAGCATCAATATCTGCTTGTTCACTTTCTTGATAAACGACAAATTCATGTGCGATTTGACTTGCTTGTTCTCTTTGTTGATCCATAACGTCCTCCTTGTGTTATATGTTTATATAATTATATCATTAATCAAATCAAGAATGATACATAATATTCATATATGTGTAGTTTTTTAAAGAAAATTAAAATTTTTTTAAAAAAATTATAAAAAAGGGTTGATTTATTAGAAAAAGGATGCTAATATAAATGAGCACTGTTAAGTTGCTTGAATAGCTCAGTTGGTAGAGCAATCGGCTGTTAACCGATCGGTCGTAGGTTCGAGTCCTACTTCAAGCGCCATGTGGCTCGTTGGAGAAACGGTTAACTCACATGCCTTTCACGCATGCATTCACGGGTTCGAATCCCGTACGAGTCACCATTTATGGAGGTTTAGCTCAGTTGGGAGAGCATCTGCCTTACAAGCAGAGGGTCAGCGGTTCGAGCCCGTTAACCTCCACCATTTATGCCGGCTTAGCTCAATTGGTAGAGCAACTGACTTGTAATCAGTAGGTTGAGGGTTCAAGTCCTTTAGCCGGCACCATATTTTGACCCGCTAGCTCAGTTGGTAGAGCATCTGACTTTTAATCAGAGGGTCAGGCGTTCGAGTCGCCTGCGGGTCACCATTTTAATGCGGGCGTGGCGGAACTGGCAGACGCACTAGACTTAGGATCTAGCGCCTTCGGCGTGCAGGTTCGATTCCTGTCGCCCGCACCAATTGTAAGAGACATCGAGTAATCGATGTTTTTTGTATATAAAAATAGCTTTTTGTAATGAATAACATTACAGAAAGCTATTTTAGTTTTCTAATTGACTTGTACAGTGTGGGCAACGAGATGCTTTAATAGATATTTCACTTTGACAATAAGGACAAATCTTTTTCGTTGGCTTTTCTTCTACTGGTTTTTCAGTTTTAGATCTTAACTTGTTCATTGCTTTAACAATCATAAAGATGACAAAAGCCATAATAATGAAGTTAAGTAAACCAGTAATAAATAAACCATAATTGACAGTAGATGCCCCTGCTGCTTGAGCAGCAGCTAATGTTTTGTATGTATTTCCATCTAAAGCAATAAATAGATTAGAAAAATCAATTTTACCTGTAACTAAACTTAAAATAGGCATAATGATGTTTTCTACAAGAGAAGTGACTAATGAATTAAAAGCGCCACCGATAATAACCCCAACAGCTAAATCAATCATGTTGCCTTTTAAGGCAAATTCTTTGAATTCTTTTAACATTATTATTGATCTCCTTTTTCTTTATTATAAGAAAAAGAAAAAAAGACATCAAGATGCCTTTTATGTTATTCTTATTTGGGAGGATAAGAATAATATAGAAAGATAATAGAGGGAATATGAATAGTAAAATCTATTTTCTTTCTACACTGTTAATATATAAGTAAAAAATAGTTAAAAAAAGTCACAAATGTAAAAAAATATGTGATTTATTATCACAAATTTATATAAGCATAAAGATGAATTTAGTGTATAATATTGTAGAATAGGGGAGGATGACATGAAAAATTTATTTTATAGATTATTAATATATTTAGATAGCGCCAATGAAACAGATACAAATTATAACATTGCCTGGTATATGGCACATCATATTTCAGAAGTAGCTCATATGGGAATTTCTAAACTTGCGAGTGAATGTTTTGTGTCTCCAGCAACCATTTCTCGTTTTTGTAGAACACTAGGTTATGAAAATTATGCACATTTAAAACAAGAGTGTGCTTGGTTTAGTTCAACATCAAGAAAATTTAATAATTTAATTAATGTTCCATTGGATATGATGAAAGATGATCCTGAAAAAAGTACAGCGTATTATAGTCAACAAATTTGTACATCTTTAAATCAACTTTCTTCTTATTTAGATTGGAATATAATAGATGAAGTTTTAAAACTGATTCATGATAGTGATAATGTAGCTTTTTTTGGAACACAATTTTCACATTCAGTTGCTTTACATTTTCAAACGGATTTATTGATGTTAGAAAAGTTTACAATGGCTTATATGGAACAAACGAGTCAACTTCAATGTGCTAAGGAATTAGATGAAAATAGTATTGCTATTGTTTTATCAGTTAGTGGTCATATTTTTAATGGTAGTCAAAAGATGATTTCATATATTAAAAAATCAAATGCTAAAATTGTTGTTATTACAAATGATAAGGATTTTGATTTTGGTTTTGAACCAGATTATATTATTGAAATAGGTGATTCAAAATATAAAAGAACAGGTAAACATAATTTACTTACAACAATGGAATTAATGTCACTTAGATATTATTCTATTTATTATCCTGATGTAAAAGATAATATTATTGAATAGGTGAAGATGATGATTAATAGGATAGATGAGTATAGAAAACAATATGGTTTTTATACAGTTGATGAAATTATAAGTGAAGTTGCTTTAGAAAATGTTGTTTTTGATCCATATTCATTATTAATTAGTAAAAGTGTACATATTGGAAAAGATAATATATTTTATAGTAATATTGTGATAAAAAGTGATCATGATTCTTTAATTAAAATTGGAAGTCATAATACCTTTTTTACTAATACTTATTTTGTTGCTGAAAATGGTGGTGTAATAGAAGTAGGTAATGAAAATATTTTCAGTGGAGGACCGATTTCAATTAAGGCCAATATGAATCAAGCACAAATTATTTTCAATGATGAAGGTAGATATGATGGCAATATTAATGTTTATGGAAATTGTTATTTTGGACGAGGTTCGCAAATACTAGGAAATATCAATGTTTATAGTTGTAAGTTAGAAGCAGGAGCTTCTTATAAAGATCCTGATCCAGATCATCGAGCAGGATTAATAAAAGGTTTAGGAACTGCTAAGAATCTGGTGGTTCCTCAAGGTAAAGTTATTAATGGCTGGCATGAGTTTAAACAAGAACAATTAGAAGATCAAAGCCATTATCATAGTAAAAAAAGGAGAGCACAATGAGAGAAATAACATGTTCAACAATTACAGATGCAATTAAAAAGATGTGTATAGAAGCAGCAACTATTTTACCCCAAGATGTTGAAAAAGCATTGTCACAAAAACATGCTGAAGAAGATAGTGAGCTTGCGAAAAAAACATTACAAGTATTAATGGATAATGCTAAGTTGGCACATGAAAAACAAATGCCTATTTGTCAAGATACAGGGATGGCTTTTGTTTATGTGACAATGGGGCAAGAAGTACATATTACAGGTGGTAGTTTAAATGAAGCAATTCAAGAAGGAGTAAGACAAGGATATACAGAAGGTTATTTAAGAAAATCAGTTGTTAAAGATCCTTTGTTTGAACGTACTAATACAAAAGATAATACACCAGCAATTATTTATTATGAAATTGTTGAGGGAGATACTTTTCATATTACTTTAGCACCTAAAGGATTTGGTTCAGAAAATATGAGTCAAATTAAAATGTTGAAGCCAAGTGATGGACTTCAAGGAATTAAGGATTTTGTGATGAAAGTTGTCAATGATGCAGGACCAAATGCTTGTCCACCAATGGTGATTGGTGTAGGTATTGGAGGTTCTTTTGATAAAGTGACAATGCTTGCTAAAAAAGCTATGATTCGTGAAATTGGAAGTCATCACCCAGATCAAAGATATGCTTCTTTAGAAGATGAATTATTACAAATGATCAATGAAACAGGAATTGGACCTGCTGGTTATGGAGGAAAGACAACAGCACTTTCTTTAAATATTGAAACTTTCCCTACACATATTGCAGGAATGCCAGTAGCTGTTAGTATTTGTTGTCATGTCTCACGTCATAAGGAGGTTTCGCTATGATTTATTTAGAAACACCATTAACAGTTGATAAAATTAAACAGCTAAAAGCTGGAGATGAAGTCTTTTTAAGTGGAACGATTTATACAGGAAGAGATGCTGCTCATAAAAGATTGATTCAATTATTAGATGAAGGAAAAGAACTTCCTTTCAATATTCAAGATCAAACGATCTTTTATGTTGGCCCAACACCTTCAAAACCAGGTCAAGTATTTGGTAGTGGTGGACCAACCACTTCAGGAAGAATGGATGCTTATTCACCTAGACTTATTAAACTTGGCTTACATACGATGATTGGTAAAGGGTATCGTAGTGATGCCGTAAAAAAAGCTATCATTGATTATCATGGTGTTTATTTTGGAGCCATTGGTGGTGCTGGAGCGATGATGTCTTCATGTATAGAAGAATGTGAAGTGATTGCTTTTGATGATTTAGGACCAGAAGCTATTCGTAAGTTAAAAGTAAAAAATATGCCATTAGTTGTAGTCATTGATCATTTAGGAAATGATTTATATGAAATTGGTAGAAAAAACTATTTAAAAAAAGATTGTAAGTAGAATATATATTTTCTATAATAGCGGTACGTTAATAGAGGTGAGAAGAAATGGGATTATTTAAGAAAAAAACAGATTACAGTTATTACAGTTCATATGGTCGTTCAAAAAGACGTTTAAGAGTAGGACGTACTGCCATTGCTATAATTGCTGCAGTTGTAGTGATTGTTGGTTTGATCGTTTATTTGAATTTTAATAGAATTCAATTTTTGATGAAAGGTTACTCTTGGTCAACAACAAGTGAATTAGTGAAGTCATTTGATAGTGAAGAAGAAAAAGAATTATTATCTCATGATGAAATGAAACATATTTTAAAATGGATCGATAATTCAAATAAAGTAACTCTTTATGATGAATATGAACAATTCTATGCGTTACATAAGGATATGGCTTATGATGATATCGTAGATGTTGTTAATTATATTTTTGAAAATCAAGCACCTTCATTAAAGGCAATGGGATATAGTGAAAATACTATTTGGACAATGTTAAAAGATGGTGCTGGTAAAAGTGATCTTCAATATTTAATAGATAAAAAACTTAAAAATAATCAAACAGCTCCTTATAGAAAAGTAAAAGGTTATCATTTAAAGAAAATGGAAGAATATATTGCACAATATAATAC
>NZ_JBKYAR010000017.1:39002-60096 GCF_047023275.1 Faecalibacillus sp.
ATATAATACAGTTAAAGATTATAATTATGCTGTTAATATTGTGAATTATCCTTTTATTGTTTCAAGTAATGGACAAGCAAAAGTTAAATATAATATTGCAAATCCAGATGATTATTTAACACTTGTAAAAAAAGGTTTTTATTTAAATGATTATGAACCAAATGATTTAGTAGAATTAGATAGTAAATATGTAGCTCCTACATGTGATCATCCACAACTTAGAAAAGTAGCAGCAAATGCTTTAGTTAAAATGATTAAAGATGCTAAAAAAGAAGGAATGCACTTATTATTAAATAGTGGTTATCGTTCATATGAAGAACAAGAAAAAATCTATCAAGATACTGAACAAAAATACGGTGGTGCTTATGCTGCTGAATATGTAGCAACTCCGGGAGCGAGTGAACACCAAACAGGACTTGGAATTGATATGACAGCTCAAAGTGTTGTTGATAAACAAAGACTTGTTTTTGGAGATACAGTAGAATATAAATGGGTTGTTGAAAACTGTGCAAAATATGGTTTTATTGTTCGTTTTACAGAAGGTACAGATGGTATTACAGGAATTTCTCATGAACCATGGCATTTACGTTATGTAGGTATCAAAGTGGCTAAAGAAATTAAAGATCAAAACTGGACATTAGAAGAATATTGTTTATATAAAAACGTTATTCCAAAATTTAAGAAAGATTAAAAATCTAGAGTTTTCTCTAGATTTTTATATAGAGTGATTATGAAAACATTAATAACAACATTAAATTCAAAATTTATCCATAAATCATTAGCTTTAAGACTTCTTTATGTAGCTTGTAAAGATAATCATGATATTGATTTTAAAGAATATACTATTAAAGATGATTTAAATCATGTTGTAGATGATCTTTTATCAATGAATTTGGATGTTCTTTGTTTAAGTGTCTATATTTGGAATGTAGATCATATTCAAAAATTATGTCATTTATTAAAAGAAAGAAAACCTGAATTAAAGATTATTATTGGTGGACCAGAAGTAACTTATGAAATTGATCATTTTTTAGATGAATTTGAAATTGATTATATTATGGCTGGTGAAGGAGAAGTTGCTTTAAACCAATTACTTACGGCTTTAGAAAATAATGAAGAAGTTGATCTTCAAGGTGTAAGTACAAAAGAACATCGAGATTCACGTTTGATTCCACCAGTTGATTTAAGTTATTTAGAAACATTGGAGTCTCCTTATTTATTAGAAAGAGACATGAAGGATATGAAAAATAGAATCTTGTATTTTGAAACAAGTAGAGGATGTCCTTATCAATGTCAATATTGTTTATCTTCATTAGAAAAAGGATTACGATTCTTTTCAATGGATTATTTAAAACAACAATTAAAAGCAATCTTAAATACAGATGTCAAAGTAATTAAGCTTTTAGATCGTTCGTTTAACGCTAAAACAGAACATGCTTTAGAAATATTAGATTTTGTTTTTAAAAACTGTCATCCAGGTGTTCAATTACAATTTGAAATCAATGGGGATGTTTTAGATCAAAGAATCATTGATTTTATTAATGAAGAAGCACCTGATGGTTTACTTAGATTTGAAATAGGTATTCAATCAACATATGAACCAACAAATAAAGTTGTTCAAAGATATCAAAACTTTGAACGTCTATGTGATGTTATTAGACAACTTCAACAAAATCATAAAATAGATTTTCATCTAGATTTAATAGCTGGATTACCACTAGAAAACTTACAAAGATTCTCAAAATCATTTGATGATGTTTTTAGATTATATCCTAAAGAATTACAATTAGGTTTCTTAAAACTTTTAAGAGGAACAAGTTTAAGAAAAGAAGCTGATAAATATGGTTATATTTATGAAAAACATGCTCCTTATGAATTAATAGAGAGTCATGATTTATCTAAAGAAGATATTGAAAAAATCCATTTAGCTGAAGATATGTTACAAAAATATTGGAATTCAGGAAGAATGCCAATAACAATGAATAAAGTCTTAAGACAATGTAAGTCACCATTTTATTTCTTTTTAGATTTGGGTGAATTTTACCAAGCTCAACAATTTAAATTCTTTGGTTTTCAATTAGATGAATTATTTCAATATATCAATCTTTACTTAAAAGGACAATATGAAGATGAATTAATAGAAGACTATTTAAGATTATCCAAAGTTAAACCTAAAAAATGGTGGAAGACAAGAATTGATAATGAAAAAGAAATCAAACATCAATTAATAGAAAAATATCAATTAAATCAAGAAGATGTCTTTAGATATGGTATTGTTGAAAAATTAAAAGAAGATTATATTTTAGTAATTTATAAAAATTATCAAGTCCATGTAGAAAAATATCATATCTAATGAAATTAAATAAAAATTTCATTATACTATAGATAGATAGGAGGCTTTGTATGATTAAAAGTATTAGAAAAAGAGATGGGCGTTTAGTTGACTTTGAAGTAGACAAAATTGCTGGAGCGCTTTATAAAGCCTTTAGTGCATGTTTTGATAAAGTAGAATTAAAGAAAGTATATGCTATTGCTCATGATGTAGAAAAAAGATTAGAGGAAAAAGAAAGTACTTTACCAACAGTGGAACTTGTTCAAGATACGGTTGAAGAAATTTTAATTGAAGAAGGCTATGTAAGAGTAGCTAAGGCTTATATTTTATATCGTGATAAAAGAAGTCGTTCTCGTGATATGAAATCTATTTTATTGGAAAGTATTGAAAATGAATCTAGTGATGATATTAATTTGTTTGATATTTTTGAAAACTTGATGAATGATGCAATGGATAAAACTAGAAAAGAAGATCTTAAAAAAATTGTTAAACTTTTAAAAGAACTACATATTGATGAAGAAATCATCTATCAAAAAGTAGCGGAAACTTTTGCAATGACAGAAGAAACGTTAAAATCAGCTATAAAATAATAAAAGGAACGAGAGTTCCTTTTATTATTGCCAAACTTCTTCAGCAATTTCTTTAACAAGTTTGACCTTATTCCATTGTTCTTCTTTAGTAAGTAAATTTCCTTCTTCTGTTGAAGCAAAACCACATTGTGGAGACAATGCTAATTGATTTAATGGAACATATTTTTCTGCTTCATGAATACGTTTAATAATTTCATCTTTGTTTTCAAGTTTAGCATCTTTAGAAGTGACAAGACCTAAAACAACTTTTTGATTTTTAATATAGCGAAGAGGTTCAAAGCCACCAGCACGTTCACTATCGTATTCTAAGAAGAATCCATCAACATGACAATTTCCAAATAAAGTTTTTGCAACTGGTTCATATCCACCTGAAGTAAACCATGTTGATCTAAAGTTGCCTCTACAAATATGCATTGTAATAACCATATCATCAGGTTTAGCTTCTAAAGCAAGATTAATCATTTTTACATACTTTTTAGCAAGTTCATCTACATCGATTCCTCTTGCCTTATAAACTTCTCTTTTTTCTTTTGAACAGAATTCTCCCCATGAAGTATCATCTAATTGAAGATAACGACAACCAGCTTGATAAAAAGCTTTAATAGCTTTTTGATAAGCTAAAGCAATGTCTTTTAATAAAACATCATCATCTTGATATCTTTCAATAGGTTGGTAATTTTCTTCTCTAATACAACAAATAAGATGAAGCATTGATGGAGAAGGGATACATTGTTTCACTTCTGTATCTCCTGATACTCTTTGCATAAATTTAAAATGTTTTAAAAATGGATGATCTTCTGGAAAATCAATTTGATCAACAATTTTTAATGTTTGACTTTTTGGTTGATGTCCTTTAAAAGCAATTGAAAAATGTTCAACAGATACTTTTTCTACTCCTTTTAAATCCCATAAAAAATCTAAATGCCAAAAAGCTCTTCTAAATTCACCATCAGTGACAGCTTTTAAACCAACTGCTTTTTCTTCATTTACAAGATTTTCGATAGATTTATTTTCAACTTCTTCTAATTGTTGAAGTGTTATTTTACCTAAAGCAAATTCTTCTCTTGCTTGTTTAATTTCTTTATCTCTTAAAAAACTTCCTACAATATCATATTTATAAGGTGCGTTCATTTTTACTTCCTCCTTGTTGTTACTAAAAGTATAAAAAACATAAATGATATTGTAAAATACATATTTTTTACCGTTTGATATAGTTTAAAACTATATCAATTTTAAAAAAATAACAAGATTTCTCTTGTTATTTAATAAATAAATTATTTAAGTACCAATCTTTTTCTTCTTGAGTTAAGTCATCTTTAATATGATCAAAGGCATATTGTTGATATTCATTAATAGAAGCAATTTCATGATTTGATAAATAATTTAAATCTAGACCAGCAATATCAAATGGAACATAAGTAATAGGTTCAAATTTTAAGAATGTTCCATATTCATTTTCAGTATGTTTTACACATAAAAGTTCATTTTCATGTCTAATACCATGACTACCTTCTACATAAACACCTGGTTCATCTGTTGTAATCATGCCTGGAACGATACATGCTTCATGACCATAAAGACTCTTTGGACGAATACCATTAGGTCCTTCATGAACATTTAAGAAATGACCAACACCATGTCCTGTTCCACAACGATAATCTAAATCATAATCATAGATGACACCACGTGCTAAAATATCTAAATTAGCACCAGTTGTCACACCTTCAATAAAATGAGCATTTTGTAATCTAAACATGGCTTTTAAAGCAATCGTAAAGTCTTTTCTTTCTTCTTGAGTCATTTCACCTAAAACAAATGTTCTAGTAATATCTGTTGTTCCTGTTAAGTATTGTCCACCACTATCAATTAATAATAAATGAGAAGCTTCTACTTTAGAATATTGTTTTTCTGTTGGATGATAATGCATTAAAGCAGCATTTTCACGATAAGCACAAATTGTTGTAAAAGAAATATCTTTGAAATTTGGTTGTTGTTGTCTAAATTCTAAAAGTTTATTAGAAATAGAAAGTTCATCCATTTCTGTTTTTCCAATATTTGTTTTTAACCAATACATAAATTTAGTAACAGCAATACCATCATGTAAATGAGCATCTTTAGTCGCTTTGATTTCTGTTTCATTTTTAATTGATTTAAGTAGTTGACTAGGATTTGTTTGATCAATGATATTTTCTTGATGAAGAGGACTCACTAAAGCATAGTTAACAGATTTAGTATCTAATAATACTTTTCCATCAATATGTTTAATATCTTCATAAATATCAAAATAATCTTTAACAACGATTTGATCTTTTAATAATTCATCAATTACCTCTTGGCAAACTGCTTCTTTTCTTAAATATAAAGTAGCTCCTTGTTGATCAATTAAAGCATAAGCTAAAGCAACAGGATTACATAAAACATCATTTCCACGAATATTAAAGATCCAAGCAATATCATCTAATGTTGTTACTAAATGATATTTAGCATCTTTCATTTCTTTTCTAATGATTTCTAATTTTTCTTTTCTAGAAACACCACAATATTTTGTATCGTATAAATAAACTTCTTCATGAGAAAGTTCTGGACGATTATCCCAGATAAGATCTACAAGATCTTCATTAGCTTTAATATGATTTGTAAATTGACATTCATGATAAGCCATCACACGACCATCAAAACCTATAGTATCATCAGGGTGCTTTTCAATATATTCCTTAATTGTAGGAACACCTGGTGTACGCATTTTCATTAATTCAATACCACTTCCAGCAAGTTCTTTTTCTGCCTGAATAAAATATCTACCATCTGTCCATAGATAAGCTTCATTTTCTCTGACAACGAGAGTTCCTGCAGAACCTGTAAAACCTGACATATAATGACGAGCTTCAAAGTAACTTCCTACGTATTCACTTTGATGAAAGTCACTTGTAGGAATGATATAAAGATCAATGCCTTTTTCTTTCATAAGTTGTCTTAATTTTGCAATTCTTTGATTAATCATAATTACCTCCTAAGCTATTTAATTTTAACACTTACTATAAGGAATTAAAAGTCTTATAAAAGGGTGAATTTTTTGGGTGCTTTTTTTCTTGAAAGTAGCGTGTGGCATAGGATTTGGCGGATTTACGCAAATGTGTAAATTTGTCTATTGACAAATCTTGAAAATAAGGAGTAGAATAACGTGCGAAATAAGAAGAGGTCTGTATTGCAAGCGCCACATCCGTTAGAAGTGACATGAACAACACAAAGAAATGGAAGGGTGTTTTTGTTTTATGGATACTTCTTTAAAGAAGATTATTGATAAATTCTTATAAAATAGTTAAAAGTTTATCATTTGTAGTTGATTTGAAGACTATATTTGTTGAATTTTAAAAGAATGAGAGTACAATAATCCTCGACGAGAAGAAGGGGGAAAATAAGATGGATGATATTATTCAAAAGTTAATAGAATTCGATCGCCAATGCGTAGAAAAAGTAGATCTTGCGAAAAAGAAAAAAGCAGAAGCTCAATCAAGTATGATGTCGCAAAAATCTACAATTTATAGTGAGTATATTGATAGCCAACAAGATCAGTTAGAAAAACATAAACAAGATTTGTTGGATAAGAATAAAGAAGAAGCACAATTACAAGAAAATGAATTTCATAAATCAATGAAAAATATGGAAGATTTATTTACTCAAAATAAAGATAAATGGGTAGAAGAAATCTTTAATAGATGTACTAAATAGAAGGTGAGAAAATGTCTTTTTCTTCAAATGCCTTATGTGCAAAAGCTAAATCAATGTATGGTGGACGTTTAAATAAGAATATTTATCTTGATTTAACAAGAAAACAAACAATTGGAGAAGTTGTTTCTTATTTAAAATCTCAAACAAGTTATGCTGATGCCTTAAAAGATATTAATATTAGACATGTTCATCGTGGTCAAATAGAAGATTGTTTGAATCAAGAGTATTATCATCGTTGTGCTAAATTGATGAAATATTCACCAAAAGCTGATGAAGACTTTTATTTATTTGAAATCATGGGAGTAGAAATTAATTTAATTATGGATAAACTTGTTTCTTTACAAGCTAAAGAACAATATAGTTTTAATTTATCTATTCCTACTTATTTAGCGAAAAAAACAAGTTTTAATATTGATGGTTTAGTAAACATTGAATCCTTTAAAGATCTTTTACAATATCTTTCTAAAACAAGATATTATAAAGTTCTTAAAGAAATTGATTTTTCAGTACCATTTGATGTTAAAGAAGTTCATATGTGCTTACAATCACTTTATTATGAAAATATCGTTGAAACGATCAAGAAACATTTCAAAGGAAGTGTTCAAAAAGATTTATTAAATATTCTTTATACTTCTATTGAATTAAAAAATATTTCTAAAATTTATCGTTATAAACAATATTTCCATGAATCAGAAGATTCAATCAGAAGTTCACTCTTTTTACAATATTCAAGATTGCCAAAAGATATGATGAATCGTTTAATCGCAGCAAGCGGTCCTAAAGAAGTATTATCTTTATTATCGACTTCTAAATATAACTTCTATATGGATGATAAAGAATTTGCTTATATTGAATATTATGCTGATAGTATTCAATACAATGTCGCAAAAAGATATATGCGTTTTTCAAATAGCGCACCACTTGTTTATATGACTTATTGTATTTTACAAAGAATTGAAATTGATAACTTGAAACATATTATTGAAGGTATTCGTTACAATCAACCTGTTTCAAAAATTGAAAATACATTAATCTATGCATAGGAGGGGAAAAAATGATTAAGAATACACATTTATATAACATTGTTTTCTCTAGAGATGATTATATGGAAGTTTTGATGAAAATTGAAAATCATCAAGATTCTATTTATCCAGTTAAAGCGAAGAAAGTGATTTCTAATTTAGATCATGCAACTTCTATGGAAGATAGAAACCCATATAACGAAGTGTTAGACGAACTTTATAATGTAATGGATGTCTTGCATATTGAAAAAGTAGATAGACCTGTTCAAAGTGCATTTTTAAATGTTCGTGAAATCTTAGATTATATTTCTGAAATTCATCAAAAATTAGATGATATTAATGAAATTAAAAGAGGAATTAAAAAAGATTATTATGAAAATCAAGAAGCAATTGAATTAATTACATGTTTAAATCGTGATCGTATTTCAATTGATGATATTCATGAATTAAAATATGTTGCTTTAAGATTTGGTAAATTACCTTTATCACAAATTGAAAAAATCAAATATTTTGATAGTTATCCATTTGTTTATCAAGAATTATCACATACTGATCAATTTGCTTGGATCGTTTATGGTGGTGTTGAACATAGTATTGGTGAAATTGATAACATTTTCTCTTCAATGAATTTTGAAGAAGTAAAACTTCCAAAATTTGCTCATGGTAAAATGGAAGAAGCAGTTGCTGAATTAAAAGCAGAAAATAAAACAATGGAAGCTTATCTTCAAGAACTTGATCAACGTATTGAAAAAGTAAAAGAAGATAATGAAGAACAATTATTAGGTGACTTCTGGAAAGCTTATCGTTTAAAAGAATTATATAAAAAAGGTAAATATGTTGTTGATTTAAAAACAAAAGCAGCTATTTATGCTTTCAGTTCATTTAATAAAGAAGAATTAGAAGGAATTGTGAGTGTTCCAGGAATTACTGTTCATGAACTTCCTATTGATACATATCAAGATCAAGGTGTTGAAGGTCCTGTATATGTTGAAAATAATGCATTTTTCCAACCGTTTGAATGTTTATTTACATTTAAATCAGGTGAAAAATTTGATCCAACTATTTTAGCTGGACTTGTGATGATGCTTTCAGCACTTGTTTTAGTTGGTGATTTAGGAGTAGGTATTTTATGTATCCTATTATCACTTATTGTCAAAGGTAACATCAGTAAGTTACTACAACGTGTAGGAGCTGCTGTTACAATTGGAGGACTATTAAGTGGAACAGTCTTCTATAGTATGTCACTTTATGATCCAATTATTTCTATTGGTACAAATTATGCTGCACAAATCGGTTTATTCTTCGCTATAAATATTGCAGTCGTATTAGTTTGTAGCTTAGTAAAAAAAGTGACAAAAAGATCAATAAAGAGTAAAGGGGGACTGTCATGGCAATAGCAAAATTAAACTTAGTTAGTCTTGATTTTGATAAAGAAAATTGTAATGATGTATTACTTGAACTTTATCAAAGAGATGATTTTCATCCCGAGCTAGCAAGTAAGTTTACGGATAGTGTTGCTGGTCTTTCAGCTTACAACAATGACAATCTTTATGAAGAATTGTTAACAAGAATTGAAGAAATGAAAGCGAAGTATCATTTCGAAGTTCCTGAAGTTGAAACTGATTCGCAACTCAATGTATTTAGAGCTAAAGAATTTTTAGATGATTTATTTTTAGATATTGACCGTATTGATGCTGTAAAAAAAGAATTAGAAAAGATGATTGGTGAAAATGATGAAGCCATCATTACTTTAAAACATGTTGAAGGTTCAAATATTGACTTTGATCAATTATTCGGAACAAGATATTTAAAAATAAGATTCGGTAAACTTCCTCTCAATAATGAAGGAAAGTTAGAGTATTATGAAACATTACCATTTGTTTATAAAGCATTTGAAAGAGATGATAAATATGTCTGGTGTATGTATATGACAACACCTACAGATGCTCCTGAAGTGGATAATGTGTTCACATCGCTTTATTTTGAAAAAATTCATATTCCTGAATTTGTTCATGGTTCATGTGAATTAGCTGAACAAGAAATTCAAAATGAATCTGATTCAGCTAAACAATATAGCCAAGACTTACAAAGTCGAATTGATAAAACAATTTCAGAAAATATGGAAGAATTAACACGTATTTACAGTATTGCGAAAAAATTAAATTCAGTTTATGCAATGCAAAAATACATTGTTAAATTAGGTGATAAATTAAATGTTCATGGATTTGTCCCTAAGAGTGATTTAGATAACTTCAAAAACACTTTTGAAAGTATTGATGGTGTTAAACTTGAAGTATTACCTGCTACATCTGATGTACGTCTAGAACCACCAACAAGACTTAAAAACTCATGGTTTGCAAGACCATTTAGAATGTTTGTCGAAATGTATGGTGTACCTCGTTACAATGATGTAGATCCAACTTTATTAGTTGCTATTTCATATACATTATTATTTGGTATTATGTTTGGTGACTTAGGACAAGGTATTATTCTTTCTTTAGTAGGCTTAGTCGCTGAAAAGAAATTTAAATTAAAATTAGGTGGCGTGGGAGTTCGTTTAGGTATTTCCAGTGCAATCTTCGGTGTGTTCTTTGGTTCATTCTTTGGAAATGAAGAAATCTTATCTGAATATTTTAAAGGTTTCTCATTCTTTAATGCAATGTCACCAGAAAATACAATGACTTTATTAATGGCTGCCATTGGACTTGGTATTGTCTTAATTCTTGTTTCAATGACATTCAATATTATTTTGAACTTTAAAAAGAAAAATATGGGTGAAGCAATTTTAAGTCAAAATGGTTTATGTGGGGTTACATTCTACGTTGCTGTTATTGGTGCAGCACTTGGAATGCTTACAGGACAACATTTTGTAAATATTTTCTATATTTTAATTTTAATTGTGTTACCACTTATCTTAATGTTCTTAAAAGAACCATTAATTAGAAAATTAGAAGAACATGGTGAAATGTTCCCAAATGGTTTTGGAGCATTCTTTGTTGAAGGATTCTTCGAATTATTTGAAGTAGTCTTATCATTTATTACAAACACAATGTCATTCTTGCGTGTCGGGGGATTCGTTTTATCACATGCTGGTATGATGCTTGTTGTTTATACTCTTGCTGAAATGGTAGGAGGATTTGGTGAAATCATCGTCTTGATTTTAGGAAACATTTTCGTAATGTGTCTTGAAGGATTGATTGTTGGTATTCAAGTATTACGTCTTGAATTCTATGAAATGTTTTCACGTTATTATGAAGGAAATGGAATTCCATTTAAAACTATTAAGGAAGATTAAATTCAAGGAGGAAATTTATTATGACAGTATTAGAAATTTTATTACCATTAGTTGCAGTAGTTTTATTAACATTACCATTAATTAAAGTATTTACAGGAAAAGTATCAGCTCAAAGCGCTAAAAGAAGATTAGGTGTTCATATCAGTGGTTTCGCTGGTGCAGTTGTTTTATGTTTATTAGTTGCTATGTCTAATTCAAGTGTATTTGCAGCAGGTGAAGTTGCTACAATCACTGGTACAATCGCTCAAGGTTTAGGATTCTTAGCAGCATCTTTATCAACTGGGTTCTCTGCTTTAGGTGCAGGTATTGCCGTTGCAGCAGCAGCTCCAGCAGCTATCGGAGCTTTCTCTGAAAATGAAAAGAACTTTGGTAAATCATTAATCTTCGTTGCCTTAGGTGAAGGGGTAGCTATCTATGGTTTATTAATCTCTATCTTAATCATCAACAAAATCTAATTTAGAGAGTGATTTTTTATGAAATTTTATTTAATAAGTGACAATGTCGATACTGAAATGGGTTTAAGACTTGTCGGTATCGAAGGAGAAGTTGTTCATAAAAGACGTGATTTTCTTGAAGTTTTGGAAACAAAAATGAAAGATAGATCCATAGGTGTGATTTTAATTACAACGAAATTAATTGAATTAGCTCCTGATGTTATTTCTGAAATAAAATTAAAACAACAAAAACCATTGCTTGTAGAAATTCCAGATAGACATGGAAATTCTAAAATTGGTGAAACGATTGATAGATATGTTTCAGAAGCAATCGGAGTTAAGTTATAGGAGAAAGTGCTATGCAAAAAAAAGATCAAGTCTTTCTTTATATCAAAGATGAAATTGAAAAAATTTCATCTGCTGAAGAAAAAGAAATTTTAGATGAAGCAAAAGCAATTGAACAAGAAGCTTATAACCAATTAAGAGGTGAAGCTGAAATTGATGCCAAACATCAATTAGATAAAGAATTAGCAGAAATTTCTTCTAAAGCAAGTATTGAAGCTTCAGCTCAATTAGAAGAAAGACTAAAAAAATTAGTTGAAAAAAGAGAAGAATATGTTAATACGATTTTTACAGAAGTAAAAAATAAACTTGTTGAATTTGTGAACAGTTCTGATTATTTTGAATATCTTACAAGTCATGTAAAAGCAGTAAGTGATGAATATCAAATGACTGATTGTGTTTTATATGTAAGAAAAGATGATTTAAAATATGCAGATGATTTAAAGAAAGCATATGCTTTACCAATTGAAGTTGAAGAAGGTCAACAAATTCAATTAGGTGGGTTCATTATTGAAAATAAAGCAACAAATGTTGTAGTAGATGAATCATTAGATTCAAATTTAGAAGGTCAAAAAGATTGGTTCTATAAGACTTCTGGATTGATGATTAAATAGGGGGATTAAAGATGAGTGAAAATGTAATTTATTCTATTAATGGTCCCGTTGTTAAAGTAAGAAATGCCAAAGACTTTTCAATGTTAGAAATGGTTTATGTTGGTCATGCTAAATTAATGGGTGAAGTTATCTCAATTTCTAAAGATTTAACAACTATCCAAGTATATGAAACAACAACTGGTTTAAAACCAGGAGAACCTGTTATTTCTACAGGATCACCAATTTGTGTTACATTAGGTCCTGGTATTTTAAGAAATATCTTTGATGGGATTGAACGTCCATTAAAAGCAATTGCTGAACAATCAGGTGCTTTTATTGAAGCTGGAAGTGATGTTGATTCACTTGATGTTGAAAAATTATGGGACGTTACAATGAAAGTAAAAGTAGGAGATGTTTTAAAAGGTGGAGACATCTATGCAACATGTCCTGAAACAGATTTAATTGAACATAGATGTATGCTTTCACCACTTTTAAGTGGTAAAGTTGTTGAAGTAAAAGAAAATGGTCAATATAAAATTAATGATGTCGTAATGAAAATTGAAGATGAACATGGTCAAATTCATGAATGTACATTATGTCAAAAATGGCCAATTAAACAAGCACGTCCAACTTTAGAACGTTTACCAATTTCTATTCCTTTAGTAACAGGACAACGTGTTATCGATACATTATTCCCAATTGCTAAAGGTGGAACTGCTGCTATTCCAGGTGGTTTCGGTACTGGTAAAACAATGACACAACACCAAATCGCTAAATGGTGTGATGCTGACATTATTATTTATGTTGGTTGTGGAGAACGTGGAAACGAAATGACTCAAGTTCTTGAAGAATTTAGTGAGTTAATTGACCCTAAGAGTGGTAAACCATTAACTGATAGAACTGTCTTAATTGCTAATACTTCAAACATGCCAGTTGCGGCACGTGAAGCAAGTATTTATACAGGAATTACTTTAGCTGAATATTATCGTGATATGGGATATCACTGTGCAATCATGGCCGATTCTACTTCACGTTGGGCAGAAGCGTTACGTGAAATTTCTGGTCGTCTAGAAGAAATGCCAGCTGAAGAAGGATTCCCAGCTTACTTACCATCACGTTTGTCTCAATTCTATGAACGTGCTGGATATATGAAAACTTTAAACGGACAAGAAGGTTCTGTATCTATCATCGGTGCCGTATCACCACAAGGAGCAGACTTCTCAGAACCAGTTACTCAAAATACAAAACGTTTCGTAAGATGTTTCTGGGCCTTAGATAAAGCCTTAGCTTACGCACGTCACTATTTCGCAATTAACTGGACTCAATCTTATAGTGATTATGTTTATGATCTTGAAAAATGGTATGATCAAAATGTTGGTTCTAACTTTGTTAGTGATCGTCAACAACTTTCATTCATTCTTGCTGAAGAATCAAGATTAAATGAAATTGTTAACTTAATGGGACCTGATGTTTTACCTGAAGATCAAAAATTAGTGATGGAAATCGCAAAAGTGGTTCGTGTTGGTTATTTACAACAAAATGCTTTCCATAAGGATGATACATACGTACCACTTGCTAAACAATTAAAGATGATGGATGTTATCTTATATTTAAATAAAAAATGTCAAGAAGCTGTTGCTCAAGGTAAAGTTGTTCGAGCAATTAGTGAAACTGGTATTTTTGAACAATTAATTAAAATGAAATATGATATTCCAAATGATCATATTGAAAAATTAGATACTTATTATCAAGATATTGATAATGCATTAAAATCTGTAGCGTAGGAGGAAATAAAAATGGCACTACAATATGTAGGATTAAATGAAATCAATGGATCATTAGTCGTTTTAGATCACGTAAAAGGTGCCTCTTACGACGAAATGGTTGAAATTCAATTAAAAAATGGTACAACACGTTCTGGACGTGTTGTACAAATTGAAGGTGAAAAAATCGTTGTCCAAGTATTTGAAGGAACAAATGATTTATCACTAGAAAATACAAAGACTAAATTATTAGGTAGACCAATGGAATTACCTGTTTCTAAAGAAATTTTAGGACGTGTCTTCAATGGTGCTGGTAGACCAATCGATGGTTTAGGTGAAATTTATGCAGAAGAAATGATGGATATCAATGGTTTACCATTAAATCCAGTAAGCCGTGTTTATCCACGTAACTACATCAATACAGGTATTTCATCAATTGACTGTCTTGCTACATTAATTCGTGGGCAAAAATTACCAATCTTCTCTGGTTCAGGTTTACCACATGACCGTTTAGCTGTACAAATCGTTAAACAAGCAAAAGTTGCTGATGAATCAGGAAAAGGTTTCGCCATTGTCTTTGCAGCAATGGGTGTTACAAATGACGTTGCTAACTACTTTAAACGTAGTTTTAAAGAAGCTGGTGTTATGGAAAGAGTTGTTATGTTCTTAAACTTATCAAACGATCCAATTATCGAACGTACATTAACTCCACGTTGTGCCTTAACTGCAGCTGAATATTTAGCTTATAAACAAAATATGCACGTATTAGTTATCTATACAGATATCACTTCATATTGTGAAGCGTTACGTGAATTCTCTTCAAGTAAAGGAGAAATTCCTGGACGTAAAGGTTATCCAGGTTACTTATATTCTGATTTAGCTTCTTTATATGAAAGAGCTGGTATTATTAAAGGTGCAGAAGGTTCTGTAACTCAAATTCCAATTTTAACAATGCCTAACAATGATATTACTCACCCAGTTCCTGACTTAACTGGATATATCACTGAAGGACAAATTACTTTATCTCCTGAATTAAACTCAGCAGGTATTTATCCACCAGTTGATGTTTTACCATCACTTTCACGTTTAATGAAAGATGGTATCGGGGAAGGATATACACGTGGAGATCACCAAGACATCGCCAACCAATTATTTGCATGTTATGCCCATGTACAAGATGTTAAATCTTTAACATCAGTTATCGGTGAAGATGAATTATCTCCATTAGATAAACAATATTTATCATTTGGTAAATTATTTGAACAACATTTCTTAAATCAAGGTTTTGATACGAATAGATCAATTGAAGAAACATTAGATTTAGGATGGGATTTAGTTTCAGTCTTACCTAAAGAAGCACTAGATCGTTTGGATAACAAATTGTTAGATGAACATTATGATCATGATAGAGCTATGAAACGTTTCCATATTAAAGAAAAAGCAATCATCAAAGAATTACAAGAAGCAGGTGATTAATTATGGCTTTAAAAGTTGTTCCAACAAAAGGAAATTTAATTTCTACAAAGAAACAATTACAATTAGCTGTTCTTGGATATGATCTATTAGATAAGAAAAGAAACGTTCTTATTAAAGAAATGATGTCATTATTAGATGATGTTAAAATGGTCAGAGATGAAATTACGGAAGCTTATCAAAATGCTTACGATGCTTTACAAGAAGCAAATATTTCTTTAGGGTTGATTAGTGACCTCGTTACTGCAACACCTATTGATTATGGAATCAGTATTGCTTATCGAAGTGTTATGGGTGTAGAAATTCCTAAAATTACTTATCATAAACAACCAATGGTATGTAGTTATAACATGGACCGTTCTAATTCAAAAGTAGACTATGCTTATGAATGTTTCTATCGTGTTAAAGAATTAACAGTTGTTTTAGCTGAAGTTGAAAACTCAGTTTATCGTTTAGCAAATACAATTAGAAAAACACAAAAACGTGCGAATGCCTTAAAAAATATTTCTATTCCACGTTTTGAAGAAACAATCAAATTTATTAGTGAATCACTTGAAGAAAAAGAACGTGAAGAATTTTCAAGACAAAAAGTTATAAAAAATCAAAAGCATTAATTAATTTTAATGCTTTTTTTGCAAATTATAAAAAAATTAACACGCTAATAAAAAAATATGATATTATTATGCTGTTGAATTATTAAATAATCAAAGAAGGTGTAAATATGAGTATTGAAATTAAAGGAGTCATCATTGGAGAAGGAAAACCTAAAGTATGTGTTCCTATTGTAGAAAGCCAAGATGAAGCAATTCTAAATAAATTAAAAGAATTTAATGAATTAGAAGTAGATATGATTGAATTAAGAATAGATTTTTATGAAAATATCCATCAAGAAGATGCGTTAAGAAATTTATTTTTAAACATTGCTGCCTTACAAATACAAAAACCAATTATTCTAACGATTCGTACAGCTGCAGAAGGTGGAGAAGTTGAAATTGATCCAAAAGATTATTTCAATGTTTATAAATTGGCAGTTGAAGCAAATGCATTTGATATTTATGATGTTGAATTAGCGTTAGGAACAAATATGGCAATTGAATTAAGAACACTTATTCATGATGCTGGTAAATATATGTTGATGTCAAGTCATAACTTTGATAGAACGCCTGAAGTTGATTCATTGATGCAAAAATTTAGATCTATGGATTCTTTAGAAGCTGATATTATGAAAGTTGCAGTAATGCCAGAAGATTATCAAGATTTATTAAATCTTCTTTCATTTACTGTTCAAGCAAAAAATGAGTATACTCAAAAACCAATTGTGACAATGTCAATGTCAGCTATTGGTCTTACTTCACGTTTAGTTGGTGAACAATTTGGAAGTGCAATTACTTTTGCTTCTGTAGGAAAAGCAAGTGCTCCAGGACAAATTGATTATCAAGAGTTAAATCAAATATTAGAGATTATTCATAAAAATACTCAAGAAGCCTAGGCTTCTTGATTTTTTATACATATAATAAAGTGGTGAGATTATGAAAATAGATGCAAAAACTTTAGAAAAACTTGTTTGGATTATTTATAAACGTTTCTTTATAGAAAAAGGAAAATTAAAAGATATCCAAATAAAGATAGATCAATATATTCAAATAAGAATGGTTTTAGTTTATAAAGGTATAGAAACTAAAATTCACATAGATGCAAGACCTTATGTCAATGAAGATATTATTATTGATAGTCAAGGAAGTATTAGATATGGTTTTTTAAAACTTAACTATGCTAAAATGTTACAAGAGTGGGTTAAAGATATTCCTCAAGTAACAGTGAATAATACACAAATAAAAGTAAAAAACGAATACCTTCAAGATATTCGCTTAAATCATCAAGAAATAGAATTAGAACTTTATTAGAGTTCTAATTCTACATGATATATTTTTCCCCACATATAAATTTGATAAAAATATGCAAGAAGTTGTGGTCCCATCATTAATTGTCCAAACCAAGGAACTTCAATGCTTTCACTGTTTTCAATAAAGTGTTTAAGTTTTTTGATATCAAAAAGTTGATAAAGAATATTATTTTTATCATTGAGTGTTTCTAAGAGAAGATTTTTGATATAGGTAAGAAAAAATGGGGAATGAGTTTTAGGATAAGGGTTTTTCTTACGATTATAGATTTCTTGAGGAAGGAAGTCTTTGAAAGCATCGCGTAGAAGAGCTTTTTCTTGTTGATCTTTAAACATATAGCTCCAAGGGACATTATAGATATATTCAACGATATCTTTTGAGGCAAAAGGAACACGTAATTCAACGGCATTATACATAGATTGACTGTCACTACGTGTTAAGAGGGTTTGCATAAACCATTCAATATTTAAATAAATCATTTTTCTTTTATTAGTATCATAGAAACTTTGATCGAGGTAATCTATTTCATTAAGAGATTGATAATATTTGTTTTGAACATATTCTTTAATGTTCAATTTTTTTATATTTTCATTTAAAAGTTCTAATCTTTGATCAATGTCTCTAATCCAAGGAAATGCATCCAAACTATAAAGTTCTTTTTTATAAAACCAAGGATAACCCCCAAATATTTCATCAGCACATTCACCAGATAAAACAACTTTATGATGTCTTTTAATTTCTTTACAAAATAATAGAAAACTAGAATCAATATCAGCCATACCAGGAGCATCTCTAGCCATTAAACTTTGTTTTAAGAAGATAATCAAATTCTTTTGTGATAAAACAACATTATTATGATGACTATGATAACGATTGACCATTAAATCAATATAGTCACTATCTTTTGTAAGTTGATAATCATAAGGTTGGAAATATTTATCTTGGTCGAGATAGTCAATACTGTAAGTTGATAGATGATTAATATATTGGCTACTGATGGCAGTAATAATACTTGAATCTAATCCTCCTGATAACATACAAGAGATGGGAACATCACTTAAAAGTTGTCTTTGAATACTTCTATTGACTAGAAAACGTACATCTTGAACAGTTTCTTCATAACTTTTTAAATGAGGTTTTTTTTGAAGTGACCAATATCTTTCAATTACTAACTGTTCACCATCAAAACATAAGTAATGAGCAGGTCTTAAACTATAAATTTCTTTATAAAGAGTACTTCCTGGTGAAAGACTAGGACCTAGACCTAAGAGTTCCTTGATTCCCGTTTTATCAACGACACATTTTCCAATGTACATTAAAATGGCTTTAATTTCACTAGCGATGACTAAATCTCCATCTTTTAAATAATAAAAGAGAGGTTTGACGCCTAATTGATCACGACAAGCAAAAATCTTATTTTCATAATAAATTACAAATGAAAAGATACCATCTAACATATTTAAACATTTTTCTTTATAAGCAATAAAACTAACAAGTAAAACCTCACTATCACTTTGACTATGAAAATGAAATCCTAAATCAATTAAATGCTTTTTTAATTCATTCATATTATAAATTTCACCATTAAAAACAATACGATAAGTAATATTTTGATAAGTATATTCAAAAGGTTGTTTTCCGCCTTTTAAATCAATAATAGAAAGACGACAATGTCCTAATAAAACATGTTGATCAAAGTATGTTCTAGAATCATCAGGACCACGATGATCCAATAGACGTAACATTTTATTAAATTTACCACAATCATCTAAGACATTTCTTTGTTGATTATATAAACATAAAATTCCACACATCATTATTCACCCTGTATACTATATGACATAAAAAAAAGAATATGAAAAAAACAGTCCGTAGACTGTTTTTAACTATTCCTTATCTTTCTTTTCACTTACAACTTCTTTTAAAGTAGTAGCCAATCCTGCAATTCCTTGTAATTCACTTGGAATAATAATTTTAGTAGCATCACCTTTAGATAAGTTTTCTAAAGCTTTAAAACCTTGTAAAGTGACATAAGCTTGATCTGGATGTGCATCATTGATATAAGTAATCCCTTTAGCTTGAGCTTCATAAACTAAACGTAAAGCTTCAGCTTGACCTTCAGCTTTAGCAATGGCAGCTTCTTTTTCAGCTTCAGCTCTTAAGATTGTAGATTGTTTATCTCCTTCAGCATTTAAGATAGCAGCAGTTTTCTTACCTTCAGCTTGTAAGATAGCTTCACGTCTTTCACGTTCAGCACGCATTTGTTTTTCCATTGCTTCTTGAATATCACGAGGTGGAATAATATTTTTAACTTCTACACGATGAACTTTAATTCCCCAAGGATCAGTTGCTTCATCAAGAATACTTCTCATACGTGAATTAATAACATCACGAGATGTTAAAGTTTCATCTAATTCCAAATCTCCAATAATATTACGAAGAGTTGTAGCTGTTAAGTTTTCAATGGCATTAATAGGACGATCAACACCATATGTGAATAAACGTGGATCTGTAATTTGATAATAAACAACAGTATCAATTTGCATTGTAACATTGTCTTTTGTAATAACAGGTTGTGGAGCAAAATCAACAACTTGTTCTTTTAATGATACTTTATTAGCAACACGGTCTAAAAATGGTACTAAAATGTGAAGTCCTACACCACAAGTACGATTATAAGCCCCAATTCTTTCTACAACGTATGCTTTTGATTGAGGAACAACACGAATAGCGAAAGCAATAATACTTACAATAATAAGTATAATAATGATAATAAAAACCAAAGTAATAATATTCATTTTTTTTCTCCTTTATTTATTAATTTTTTTAACCACAAGATGTGCACCTTCTACAGCAAGAATTTCACAATAATCTCCTTCTTCTAAAGTAGAATTATCCACACTACAAGCAGACCATTGTGTAGAAAGTACTTTAACTTCTCCTCTTGTATCGGCATCAATTCTTTTTAAAACAAGTCCATGTTGACCAATAACACGATCATAATTCGTACTTACTGTTTGTGTTCTTAAATATTTTTTGGCAAGAGGTCGACTTACTCCAATACAAATAATACTTAAAATAACAAAAATACAGATTTGAAGTGTTTGACTCAAACCAAAGGCATAGGCAATTAAAGCACCAATTCCACCAAGAGTAAACCAGATACTTACTAAATCAATTGTAATAAGCTCAACGATAGCTGCTACAATTGTAATGCCTAGCCATATCCATAACATCATGATCTATCCCTCCCTTATAGATTAACCGTTAATATTTGGTGAACAACATCAAAATTTGCAGGATATTTAAGACCTTGTTTATCACTTAAATCTAAATGATATTCTCTAGCAAGGTTTTCAATAAAATTCTTATTAGAAACACGACCATAACTCTTTCCTATAGAAATACGGTGAAGTTGGTCGCTTGGATAAAGACCTTCATCTATTGCTGTTTTATCAACAGGTTTAATGCCTAATAAATTATTTTCTTTATCAACACCTAATAATACATACTGTACATTTTCAAAATGTTTACAGGCAGCGGTATTTAAAGTAAGGTTTGTACTATAAATTATATATGTCTTTTTGACTATCTTTTTATATCTTCCTAAATGTCCGCAA
>NZ_JBKYAR010000018.1:0-58130 GCF_047023275.1 Faecalibacillus sp.
TTTATAGATTGTTTGTAATGATTATTTTAACGTATTCTTTTTTTGAAATGTTGTATTTGTTTTTAACGTTATATGTTGGTCTAATCTTAATTTTATTATCTTTGAAAACATTTTTGTAATTCTTTTAATCAAAGATGATTTAGCGTATAATATGGAAAAAAGGTGGTGGCAATATGATTGGTGAATTGAATGTCTATAGTTGTTATAGTTTTCAAAATAGTACGATTTTAATTCAAGATTTATGTAAAAGAGCGAAAGAATTGCACATGGAAGCGTTAGCTTTAACAGATATCAATAATATGTATGGTGCAATTGAGTTTTCTAATGCTTGTCATCATTATGGGATAAAACCTATTTTTGGGATGCAAGGGGATGTACTCATTGATCAAGAGGTTTATCCTTTTTTATTCTATGCAAAAGATCAAATTGGTTATCATGATTTAATGAAAATATGTAGTGATATTAATTTAAGTGAACAAAAGGCGATTGAATTAGAAAGATTATCTTTATATCATGAACATTTATTTATCATTTCTGGATGTAAAGAAGGTATTGTTGAAAGATTAGTTTTAAAAGAATTAGAATCTGAAGCTTTAAAGTATATCGCTTTATTTAAAAAAATGTTTAAAGACAATTATTATATTTGTATTCAAGATCATCATTTAAAAATGCAAACATTTTTAAATGAGCGCTTAAAAGCACTTGCCACTTTACAAGAAGTAAAAGTTTGTGCTTCGAATGAAGTGCGTTATTTATATCCACAAGATGCTTTAGCTATTGATTTAATGCAAGCAAGTATCCATGGAGAAAAAATTGATCGAAATTATAAAGTACAAACAAATCAGCTGTATTTAAAAGATGCTTATGAAATGTCTTTATTATTTGATCGTGAGATAATAGAAAATACAAATGATATTTTAAGAAGATGCAATGTCACTATAGAAACTAATAAAATGCATCTACCACATTATCCTTTACCTGAAAATGTAACAAGTCAAAATTATTTACAACAGCTTTGTATTGTTGGTTTAAAGAAAAGATTTAAAGGAAAAGAAGTTCCTAGAAGCTATATAGAACGTTTAAAAAAAGAATTAAAGGTCATTGCTAAAATGGGATTCAATGATTATTTTTTGATTGTTTTTGATTATGTAAGATTTGCGAAAACACATGATATTCAAGTGGGTCCAGGAAGAGGAAGTGCTGCTGGAAGTTTAGTGAGTTATGTTTTAGGAATCACGAATATTGATCCTTTAAAATATGATTTAATATTTGAACGTTTTTTAAATGAAGAGCGTGTTTCCATGCCTGATATTGATATTGATTTTCAAGATGATAAAAGGGATGAAGTTGTTAAATATGTTACAGAAAAGTATGGACAAGAACATGTTGGACAAATTGTTACTTTTGCCACCTATGGACCTAAGGTTGCTTTAAGAGATTTAGGAAAAGTTGTTTCAGTTCCTTTACCTAAATTAGAAATGATGTCAAAGTATATTCCAACACAAGGAAAAAATAGAAAAACAGTGAAAGAAGTTTATGAATCTTCCTATGCTTTTGCAAGTATGGTCAATCAAGAAGAGATGTTACGAAAAATTTTACCAGCAATCTATCTTGTAGAACGTTTGCCACGTAATATTTCAATGCATGCTGCAGGGGTCGTTTTATCAGGAGATTGTTTAAATGAAGTGGTTCCTCTAACAAAAGGTCCTAATCAAAATGTATTGACACAGTACTCTAAAAATTATATTGAGAGTGTTGGTTTATTAAAAATGGATTTTTTAGGATTGAAGAATTTAACTGTGATTTCTGATATTTTAAAAAATATTGAAAAGTATGAGGGTATTCATTTAAATTTAAATACGATTCCTTTAAATGATGAAAAAACATTTAAGATGTTATCAAATGGAGATACGTTAGGAGTTTTCCAATTAGAATCACCAGGAATGAAGAATTTGTTTAGAAGATTGAAACCAAGCAGTATTGAAGATATTGGGGCAGCCAATGCTTTATATAGACCAGGTCCAATGTCACAAATTCCTCATTATATTGCTAGAAAATTTCATCAAGAAAAAGTAGAGTACCCACATGATGATTTAAAAGATATTTTAAAATCAACGTATGGTATTATTATTTATCAAGAACAATTAATGCAAGTTGCACAAAAGATTGCTGGTTTTTCACTAGCTAAAGCAGATATATTAAGACAAGCAACTTCTAAAAAGACACTTGGATTAATGGAATCGATGAAAGAGGACTTTATAAATGGTGCTTTAAAAAATGATTATGAAAAAAATCAGGCTGAATATATCTTTGGATTAATTGAAAAGTTTGCAGATTATGGTTTTAATAAAGCTCATGCGATTGCCTATGGTTTAATTGGTTATCAACTTGCGTATTTAAAAGCCAATTATCCATTATCTTTTTATGGGGCAATTCTTTCTAATGAACAAAATAGTGATGTTCATAAAATGGAATATATTGCAGAAGCTAAAAAATATCAAATTAGAATTTTACCGCCATCCATTAATTATTCTGAACATTATTTTAAACAAGTAGAAGGTGATTTACGTTTTTCATTGCTAGCTATTAAAAATGTTGGACAAGCAGGTTATCTAGCAATTGTTGAAGAAAGACAAAAGAATGGCTTGTTTAAAGATATTTTTGATTTTGTTTCGCGAATGGAAGGAAAGAAAATCACGAGTTTAATGTTAGAAAGTTTAATTGATGCGGGTGCTTTTGATGAATTTGGACTTAATCGTGCGACTTTAAAAGCTAATTTAGAAAAGATTACAGAGTATGCACATTTAAAAAATATGATTGGTATTGATGAACCACCTATTTTAGAAATTATTAAAGAAAATAAAATGGTGCGTTTAGAATTAGAAAAGAAAGCGTTAGGTGTATATTTAACACAACATCCTTTAGCTTATATGAAACAAAAAATCAATCAACCAATTCTTGCAGTCGCAAATTTAAATGAATATGTTTCAAAAAATGTGAGAGTGTTATTATCTTTATCAAGGGTCAAAGTGATTGTTGATAAAAAAGGAAATGAAATGTGTTTTATTGAAGGATTTGATGAAACTGGAAATGTTGAGGGAGTTGCTTTTTCTTCAACGTATCAAAGATATAAGACATTATTAGAAAAAAATAAGATTGTATGTATTGAAGGAAAGATGAACTATCGAGATAAGCTTTCTTTGGTGGTACAAAATGTTAAAGAAGTGAATGAGGTATAAAATGGAAAAAATAGTTGTAATAGATGGAAATTTTTGGTTATTTAGTTGTTATTATGCAACAGCTGCAATGGGAAATTTAATGGTCAATAAAGATGGTGTACCAACAAATGCTGTTTATGGTTTTGCTAATAGATTAGAAAGTTTGTTAAAACAAAATCCAGAGTACATTGTGGTTGCTTTTGATGCTAAAGGGAAGACTTTTAGAAGTGAGTTATTAGAAGAGTACAAAGGGACAAGAAAGCCAACGCCTGATGAACTTATTTGTCAGTTTTCAATGGTTAGAGAATATTTAGAGGCTCATCATATTCCTTATATTGAAAAAGAAGGATATGAAGGTGATGATATTATTGGAACAATTTCTAAAAAGGCATCAAATCAAGGCATGGAAGTGGCTATTTATACAAATGATAAAGATATGATGCAACTGATCAACCCACAAGTTAAACAATATAAGAAGCCACAAAGAACAAATGATTATGAAATTATTACTGTTGAAAGTTTTAAAGAAAAATATAATTTAGAGCCTGATCAAATGAGAGATCTTTTAGGGCTTATGGGCGACAGTGCTGATAATATTCCTGGAATTCCAGGAATTGGCGAAAAAACAGCTTTAAAGTTATTAAACCAATATGGGACAATTGAAAATCTCAAGGAACATATGGATGAATTAAAAGGCAAAATGGGTGAAAAAGTGAGAACGAATATTGATTTAGGTCTTTTATCTAAAAAAATTGCCACAATCATGACAGATGCACCTGTTGACTTAGATTTAGAAGCTTGGAAATATGAAGGACAAGAATATAATGATGATCTTGCAGAGTTCTATAGACGTTATGATATGAATTCTTTACTTAAAAGAATGTCTTTATCTACAGAAAATAAACAAAGTAAACCTTTAGAATACAAAATTGTTGAAAACTTACCAGTTATTAAAAAAAATACAGCTGTAGTTGTAGGTGTCTATGATACTAATTATCATAAATCTGCTATTTTAGGATTTGGTCTTTATAATGAAGATGAAGCTTATTATATTTCTTTAGAAAATGCTATGCATGATGATAACTTTAAGTCTTTCTTAAAAGATGAAAAGATTGAAAAATATGGTTATGATATAAAAAAATGTATGAATGCTTGTCGTTGGCATGGATTAGAAGTTAAGGGATATACTTTTGATTTACAGCTTGCTTCTTATATTTTAAATCCTTCTTTGAAAGATGAAATTAAAATTGTTTGTGATTATTATCAATATTTTGACTTACAATTTGATGAGGAAGTTTTTGGTAAAGGAGCTAAAAAACATGTACCAGAAGAAGATATTCTTTCTAAACATTATCTTTTACAAGCAAAAGCAATTTATGAATTAAAAAATGAAGCAGAACAAAGATTGAAAAAAGATCAACAATTTGATTTATACAAAAATGTTGAAATGCCTGTAGCGTATATTTTAGCGGATATGGAATTTCAAGGAGCTAAAATGGATAAAGATGTTTTAAAACAATTGGGAAATACATTTAAAGGTCAAATTGATCAATTAGAAAAAGAAATTTATTTATTAGCACATAAAGAATTTAATATTTCATCACCTAAACAATTAGGAGAAGTTTTATTTGAAGATTTAGGATTACCTAATGGTAAGAAAACAAAAACTGGTTATTCTACATCAGTAGATGTTTTAAATAAATTAAAAAATGTTCATCCAATTATTGATAAAGTCTTAAATTATCGTACTTTAAGCAAACTTTATTCAACTTATATTATTGGTTTGCAAGAACAAATTTTTATTGATGGAAAGACACATACCATTTATAACCAAGCTTTAACACAAACAGGGCGTTTATCATCAACTGATCCTAACTTACAAAATATACCGGTTAAAACAGAAGAAGGAAAACTTATTAGAAAAGCGTTTGTTCCTGAATATGATTATTTAATATCTTTTGATTATTCACAAATTGAATTACGTGTACTTGCCCATCTAGCCAATGTTACAAGCTTAATAGAGGCATTTAATCATAATAAAGATATTCATCGTCATACAGCAAGTGTTGTTTTTGGCGTAAGTGAAGATGAAGTTACATCATCAATGCGAAGAAATGCAAAAGCTGTTAATTTTGGAATTATTTATGGAATGTCTGATTATGGTTTGGCTGAACAATTAGGTGTCAGTGTTAAAGAAGCTAAATCTTTTATTCAAAAATATTTTGAACAATATAGTGAGATTCAAGATTATATGAATAAAAATATTGCTTTTGGAAAAGAAAATGGTTATGTTTCAACTGTTTTAAATAGAAAAAGATATATTCCAGAAATTAATGAAAAAAATTATATGAGACAAGAATTTGGTAAAAGATTAGCAATGAATTCTCCAATTCAAGGATCAGCTGCTGATATTATTAAACTTGCAATGATCAAAGTGGATCAATTATTAAAAGAAAATCATATGAAATCAAAGATGATTTTACAAGTACACGATGAATTGATTTTTGATGTTTATCAAGATGAATTAGAAAAAATGATGAAACTTGTAAAAGAAGGTATGGAAAGTGCTTATCAAATGAAAGTTGAATTAAAAGCTGAAGGTACTTACGCTAAAAATTGGTATGAGTTGAAGTAGGTGAAAAAATGCCAGAGTTACCAGAAGTAGAAACGGTTCGTCGAACGTTAGAAAATTTTATTTTAAATAAAAAGATTAAAAATATAAAAATTTTATATCCTAAAATCATTGAAGATGATCAAGAAGAATTTATAAAAGTTTTAAAAAATAAAACTTTTAAAGAAATTGATCGTGTGGGAAAGTATTTGATTTTTAAATTAGAGGATGTTGCTTTTGTTTCCCATCTTAGAATGGAAGGAAAGTATCAAATATGTAAGATAGGTGATGCGCTTTCTAAACATGATCATGTTATCTTTGTTTTAGATGATGGCATAGAGTTAAGATATAATGATGTTAGAAAGTTTGGAAGAATGAAATTAGTGGATCTTGATAATTATAAAAATCAGCTACCTTTAAGCAAATTAGGGCCTGAGCCTTTTGAAATAGATTATTTAGAGCTTTATCAAAAACTAAAAAAGAAAAATAAGGCGATTAAAACAGTTCTTTTGGATCAAACAATCATGACAGGGATAGGAAATATATATGCTAATGAAATTTGTTATCAAATGCATTTAAATCCTTATACAAAGGCAAATGTTTTAAGTAAAAAAAGGGTTAAAGAATTAGTGGATGTAGCTTGTGAAATTTTAAATGAGGCGATTTTACAAGGTGGAACAACAATTCATTCATTTAGTGCAAACGGGATAGATGGTTTATTTCAAGTACAATTAAAAGTGCATATGCAAAAGCATTGTCCATTAGGACATGAGATAAAAAAGGTAATGATTAATGAAAGAGGGACATATTATTGTCCAATATGTCAAAAGGCAAAAAGATGAAAGTATATGGGATAACAGGAAGTATTGCGTGTGGAAAGTCTACAGTAACACGTTATTTAGTTGAAAAAGGATATAAAGTTGTTGATGCAGATCAACTTTCTAGAGATGCTTTAACAATTGATCAAGAAAGTATTTTGAAAGTTCAAAATTTATTTGGTTGTGTAAATGAGGGTATTGTTGATCGAAAGGCATTAGGAAAGATTGTTTTTCATGATACAAAAGCTAAAAGACAATTAGAGGGGATTATACATCCTTATGTTATTTCTAAGATGAAAGAAGAAATTGAAAAAAATAAAGATAAGGATTGTATCTTCTTAGATATTCCTTTATTATATGAATCTCATTTGGAATATTTATGTGATGAAATTATTGTTGTTTATTTAAATGAAAAAAAACAAGTTCAAAGATTAATGACAAGAGATCATATTGATGAAAAATATGCTTATACGATTATGAATAATCAAATTTCTTCTTTAAAGAAAAAAGAAATGGCGGATATTGTTTTTGATAATAATCAAGAAGTAGAAGATTTATATAAACAAATCGATGAATTTATAGAAAGGATCAGTCATGAAAGAATTATTAACGAGTGATATTTATCAAGTAAGAAGTAGTTATATGTTAGATGTAATAGGGTATAAAACGTTATTACAACTTTATCAACCATTATTAGGAATGGAAGCTACTGCTCTCTATTTGACACTCAATAGTGAATTAGATCAAATGACACTGACAAAAAGTCCTGCCTTGATTTCTAGATTATGTAAGATATGTGGTTTTTCATTGAATTCTTTACAAGATGCATTTAATAAATTAGAAGCAGTAGGACTTGTTTGTTCATATGTTAAACAAAAAAATGATAATCGTTATCTCTTTGATTTGCAAATGCCTTTATCACCTCAAGAATTTATGAATCATCGTATTCTAAATAGTTTATTAAAAGAAAGATTGAAAGATGAATATGAAAAGACAGTTGCAACTTTTCAAGTGTATAATGTTAATTTAAATGATTATCAAGAGATCACATCATCGTTTACAGATGTTTTTGAAATTCATTTACATGATAAAAATGTTTTACAAAATAAAAAATATAAACAAAAGATACACCAATCTATCGAAAATAATTATGATTTAACTTTATTTTATCAAGGTTTAGAAAACTTACAGTTATCAAAGAAAATGTTTACAGCTGATGATGAAAAAGTAATTCAACAACTAGGAATTTTATATCATGTTAACGCTTTAGATATGCAAGATCTTGTTAAACAGTCAATGGTTGATCAACATTTAAATAGTCGACTTTTAGCGCAAAATTGTAGAAATTACTATGATTTGAAAACACCAGAGAAATTTACAGAGGTCTTTCATAAACAATCTCCTTTACTTCAAAGTGAAAAACAGGGAGACTCTTCTTTGCAACAACATATTTATTATTTAGAAAACATTTCACCTTATGATTTATTAAAAGATAAAATGGGTGGTAAAGAACCTCTTAAAAGAGATCTTCAGGTAATTGAATCTGCTTTATCAACATTGCAATTAGAACCTGGTGTAGTTAATGTTTTAATAGAAACAACATTACAAAAATGTGATCAGTCATTACCTAAGAATTTTATTGAAGCATTAGGTAGTCAATGGAAAAGAAAGAAAATTAAAACAGTACAAGAAGCTATTGAAGAAGGAAAAGCGTATTTGAAATATCAAAATCAAAAACATCATGATTGGGATGATTTTACAAAAAATATTCAAATTGTTTCTCAAGAAAAATCATCACAAGAAGAAGTTGATGAGGATGCTTTAGCGATGTTAGAAAAATATGACTAGGAGGAAATAAAATGCAAAATTTACAAGATTTACATCTATTTGATGATAATCAAAGCTTTCAAAAACAAAAAGAAGAAAGTATTAATGAACTCATGAATGATCCATATATTATGAAAGTTTTATCTGATGGTAAAGTTGGACGTGATTTTGTAGAAGATAATTGGGTAGAATTTTTGGATTTTCAAGAAGATATGCAAAAGTGTAAAAATTGCACTGGACTTCATCAATGTCATAAGGTTTCTAAGGGAATGAAACAAGCAGTAAATGTAGAAAATCAACATTTAAAAACAGTTCTTTTACCTTGCAAGTATGGTAAAGAAATATTAGAAAAGCAAAATATATTAAGTCATATTACTGTTTCAAATGTGAGTGATGATTTATTGTTGTCTGATTTAAAATCAATTAAGGATATTATGAATAAAGAGCTTGCAAGTACAATTGATCATTTCTTATCAAATACTTCAAAAAAAGGGTTGTTTATTTATGGACCATCAGGTTGTGGAAAATCTACATTAGCTGGTTTTTTAACGAGATCACTTGCTAAACAAGGATATCGTTTAGGATATATTCATTTTCCTACATATTTAATAGATTTGAAGAATTCTTTTAGTGAATTTGGAAATGATAATAATATAGAGGAACTTCGTAATGTAGATTATTTAGTGATTGATGATCTAGGTGGAGAAAATGTGACGAGTTGGTCAAGAGATGAGGTATTATCTGCGGTCTTGACTTATCGTAGTCAGAATAAAAAAATCACATTATTTACAAGTCAATATGGGCAAGATGATTTAATAAAAATTTATACTTTGAAAAAAGATGCACGTGAAAAAATAAAAGTAGAGCGCTTACTTAACACAATATTTACAATGAGTATGCCAATTATGATAAAACAATAAGATTTAGCATAATAAATGTGTAAAAATTCTTGTAGAAAAGTCATGATTTGTGCTAAAATCACTATGTATGAAATGTTATGAAATAGGGAGTGAACATTATGGTTAAATGTATAGGAGTTTTAACTTCTGGAGGAGATGCTCCAGGAATGAACGCTGCTGTTCGTGCAGTAGCGCGTACATGCTTAAATAAAGGAATTGAAGTTTATGGTGTAAAACTTGGTTATAAAGGTTTACATGATGGAGAATTTATTAAGTTTGATCGTCATAGTACACGTAATATCATCAATATCGGTGGTACTATGTTAAAATCAGCAAGATTTCCTGAATTCAAAGATCCTGAAGTAAGAAAAGAAGCAATTGAAAAAATGAAAGAAGTAGGAATGGAAGCTTTAGTTGTTATCGGTGGTGACGGAAGTTACAATGGTGCATTAAAGTTAACTGAAATGGGAATCAATTGTATTGGTATTCCAGGAACAATTGATAATGATATTCCTGATACTGATCATACAATTGGATTTGATACTGCATTAAATACAATTGTTGATGCATTAGATAAATTAAGAGATACATCAAGTTCTCATCAAAGATGTACAATCCTTGAAGTTATGGGACGTAGATGTGGAGATTTAGCTATCAATGCTGGTATTGCTGATGGTGCTGAAATGGTTATCACTAGTGAAATCGGTTTTGATGAAAATAAAGTAATTGAAGTATTAAAAGCTTCAAAAGCATCTGATAAAAAACATGCAATTGTTGTTATTACAGAACATATTACAGATGTACATGAATTAGCTAAAAAAGTTGAAGCTGCAACTGGTTTTGAAACTCGTGCAAACGTTTTAGGACATATGCAACGTGGTGGTAGACCATCTGCAAGAGATAGAGTTCTTGCTTCAAGAATGGGTGTTTATGCCGTTGAATTACTTGAAGCTGGAAAAGGTGGTTTATGTGTAAGTGAAGTAAATGGTCAAATCAAAGGATTACCAATTACTGAAGTATTAGGACATAAACGTGAAACTGATTTTAGTATTTACGAAGATGCTATTAAACTTCGTTAATATAAACTTAAATGAAAATATGATTGTGAGGATATTAGGATGGTATTAGAAAAAGAAAGAAAAAAGAAAACACGTATTGTGTGTACAATTGGACCAGCTTCTGAAGATAAAAAAGTCTTAACTAAATTAGTTCAAGCTGGTATGAATGTAATGAGATTAAACTTCTCTCATGGTGATTTCGAAGAACATGGGGGAAGAATTAAAACTTTAAGAGAAATCAACAAAGAATTAAACAAAAACGTAGCTATCTTATTAGATACTAAAGGACCTGAAATTAGAACTGGTGATTTCGTTGATGGAAAAACTGAATTCAAAAAAGGTCAAGTTTCTACTATCTGTGTTGAAGATATCGTAGGTACAAGTGAAAGATTCACTATCACTTATAAAGATTTATATAAAGATGTTAAACCAGGTGGTTTCATCTTAGTAAATGATGGTCAAGTAGAATTATTAGTTGATCATGTTGAAGGTACTGATATCGTATGTATCTGTGCTAACGATGGTGTTGTTAAAAACAAACGTGGAATCAACGTTCCAGGAATCAAATTAGGATTCGATTACTTATCAGAAAAAGATATCGGAGATTTAACTTTCGGTTGTCAACAAGGTGTTGATTTCATTGCTGCATCATTTGTAAGACGTCCACAAGATGTTTTAGATGTTAAAAAATTATTAATTGAAAATGGTCGTCCTGAAATTCAAATCATTGCTAAAATCGAAAACAGCGAAGGTGTTGAAAACATGGATGACATCTTAAAAGTTGCTGACGGTATCATGGTTGCTCGTGGTGACTTAGGTGTAGAAATTCCTGCTGAAGATGTACCTTTAATTCAAAAAGAATTAATCAACAAATGTCGTGCTGCTGGTAAAATTGTTATCACTGCAACTCAAATGTTAGACAGTATGCAAGAAAACCCAAGACCAACACGTGCTGAAGTATCTGACGTTGCTAACGCAATCTATGATGGTACAGATGCAATCATGTTATCTGGTGAATCTGCTCAAGGTAAATATCCAGTAGAAGCTGTTGAAACTATGACTAAAATTGCTTTAAAAACTGAAGGAACTTTAGATTATGCTTCATTACAAAGAAAAGCAATCAGAACTGCTCCATTAGATCAAAGTGAAGCTATCTGTATGTCAGTTGCTGAAATTGCATCTAAATTCAATGTTGCTGCAATTATCGCTTTCACTGATTCAGGATTCACAGCTAGAAAAATGTCTAGATATCGTACAAAATCTATGATTATTGCTGCTACTCCAAATGAACAAACTACAAGAGCATTAGCTATCAACTGGGGTGTTAAATCAGTATTATGTAAACAAATGGATACAAGAGCTGCTATGATTGAATATGCTCAAGTTATCGCTAAAGAAAACTTAGTTGAACCAGGTGAACAAATTATTGTTACTGCTGGTACACCAGGTGTTGCTGGAACTACTTCTTACTTAGAATTAATTACAGTAAAATAATTGAATAAAAAAATTCTCCGTTTCAAATGAAACGGAGTTTTTTAATTTCTTTTAGAAATAACAAGAGACAATTTACCAATAATTTTAAATTCATGATAATTATACTCGTTAATTATGATTGGTGAATATTTATCATTTGCAGGTTGTAAAATGATACAATTTTGCTTAGAATCATTAAAATACTTTTTACATGTTGCAATATTATCTTCAATTCCAAAACAACCTATATCACCATTATTTAATTGATTAGTTTTTTCAAAAATAATTAAATCACCAGAATGAATATTTTCATCCTCCATACTATCTCCATCAGCATATTGACAAAAATATTCTTTTCTTGAACTTAATAAAGATTCAGGTAATGAAATATATTCCTCAATATTATCATCTACAAAAATTCCATCTCCACAACAGACATCACTATATAAAGGAATATCTATATTATGGCTATGATGTAAAGGTAATATTTCATCAATCCCAAGTAAATAGTTAGGACTTACATTAAAAATTTCTGCCAGTTTTGTAATTGTTTCCTTTTTCAAATTAGGAACTCTACCATTTTCATATTTTGCAATTGCTGATTTTTGAACGCCTAATAATTCACCGAGTTGTTGTTGAGTTAGACCTTTTTCTTTTCTTAATTTTTTTATTCTTTCGCCAGTCATTAAATCACTCCTTGTGTCTTAATATTACCATATAATCATATAAATAGTAAATAAAATATCTAAAAAAGACACAAATACATTGACAGAGATAAGAATAAGGTTTATATTAAAAATGTCTTAAAAAGAAACAACAAAGATAAATAATGTTAAAAGTTGAAATTAAGGAAACAAAGGAGGAACTATTATGGAAAATTTATCAAATAAAGGGTTAGTGACAATCATTGTTGGAGCATTAATGGTGGGATCAATAGTAGTTCAATGTGTTTCACATATTATAGATGCAATCATTATTTTTTAAAAAATATTGCATTTTATGAATATATAGTTATAATTAGCTCTATTAGTATGAAGTTCAAAGTAAATTTAAGGAGATATTAATGGAAAAAGTAGCGATTATAACAGATTCATGTAGTGATATAAAAAAAGAATATAGAGAATTGTATGATATACATATTTTACCAATACAAATTCAATATGACGGAAAGTGTTATAGAGATGGTATAGATATTACTTCTAAGGATATATATGCTATTCAAGATGAAAAATTAATTAAAACTTCTTCACCAGTTGGAGAGGATTTATTCAGTTTGTTAGATCAACTTAAAGAAAAGGGATATACACATCTTATTGGTTTATTTTTATCTGGTGGTATTTCAGGGACAAGTAATCAAATGAGATTGTTTTGTCAAACTTATGATAGGTTGACATGCCATGTTGTTGATAGTCAAAGTGCTTCTGTAGGTTTGGGTATTATTGCAATAGCACTTGCAAAATATAGAGAAGAAGGAAGATCTTTTGAAGAACTCGTTAGAATAGCTGATGAATTATGTCATCAAAATTATGCGTATTTTTCAATTGATGATTTAAATTATCTTCAAAAAGGTGGACGTATTGGTAAAGCTTCAGCCTTTTTGGGAACAACCTTAAAAATTAAACCAATCTTATCTTTTGAAAAAGAAAAGGGAGAAATTTATATTCCATCTAAAGTAAGAGGTTCAAAAAAAGTAAAATCTAAACTTATTGATTTAATAGAAAATCAGGTTAAAGAGAATCCTCATCAAAAGTTTGCTCTTGCGATAGCAGATGCTGATAATTTAGAAGAAAGAAACGAATTAGAAAAAATGTTAAAAGAACATTTTCCTCAATTGACATATATAATTGATGGTCATGTTGGTGCTGCATTATCTTGTTATTTAGGTTCAGGACTTTTAGGTGTAGCAATTCAATTTTTACCAGAATAAAAAACATTCAGGATACCCCTGAATGTCTTTTTATTATTTCCATAATTTTCCATTTTGATAAACTTTTACAATTAATTGGGCAATTTCATCTATTCCCATATCACTATTGATGCATAAATCATAATCTTTCATATTTGCCCATGTATTTGTTGTGTAGTAGTTATAATAGCTTTTTCTTTGTTTATCTCTTTTTTGTACATACTTTTTAGTATTTTCATGTTCTTCTTTATAATCATTTTCTACACGATTAATTCTTGATTCTAAAGGTGCATAAACGAATATTCTTAAAACATGAGGATAATCTTCTAAAATGTAGTTTGCACATCCATTTACGATGATACAATCTTCTTTTTCTGCAAGATGTTTAATGATTTTTGCTTGTGTTGCATAAACTTGATCATTAATTGGTAAAACGAGAGGACCATTATTGAGTGAGTAAGCAAAGCTTGATGATTTTTCTTGAGATGCTTTACGAATAGTATCAATATCGATACCTAGTTGTCGAGCTGTTTCATCAATAAGTTCATTATCATAGAAAGCAATATTTAATGCTTCTGCTACTTTTTTAGCAATCAGTCTTCCTCCAGAACCATATTCTCTTGTAATAGTAATAATTTTTTGAGTCATAATAAGAACCTCCTTATATAGTATATTATAGCATATTTTTTTAATAACTCTATCTAAATAGTGTATAATAATAGATAGATGTATAAGGAGGTTTTTTATAATGTGGTTTAATGAAAGTGTATTTTATCAAGTTTATACTCTAAATTTTTGTGGAGCACCTTTTGATAATGATGGGGTTGTAGAACATCGTATTTTAAGATTGAATGATTTTATGGATTATTTTGAAGATTTAGGAATAAATGCTATTTATTTTAATCCTGTGTTTTCTAGTGATCATCATGGGTATGATACAAGAGATTATTGTAAGATTGATGAACGTTTAGGTACGAATGATGATTTTGCAATGGTTTGTAAAAATTTGCATGATAGAGGTATTAGAGTTGTTTTAGATGGTGTTTTTAATCATGTAGGAAGAGGTTTTTTTGCTTTTCAAGATGTTTTAAATCATAGAGAAAATAGTCAATATAGAGATTGGTTCAGAATTGATTTTAATGGTAATTCACCTTATAATGATGGTTTTTATTATGAAGGATGGGAAGGACATTATGAATTAGTTAAATTAAATTTAGATCATCCAGATGTTCAAAATTATTTATTAAAAGCTGTTGATTATTGGATAGATGCCTTTGATATTGATGGTATTCGTTTAGATGTGGCTTATAGTTTACCAAGATGGTTTATGGCAATGTTGAAAGATCATTGCAGACAAAGAAAAGCAGACTTTTTCTTGTTGGGAGAAGTATTAGGTGATAATGCGGGTTATATGTTTAGTGAAGCTCATTTAGATAGTATTACAGATTATCCTGGGTTTAAAGGATTATGGTCGTCATTTAATTCTTTAAATATGTTTGAAATGGCACATACAATAAAGCGTAATTATGGAGAAATGTACAGAGGACAAACATTATTTAGTTTTGTAGATAATCACGATGTAGAAAGAATTGCTTCAAAATTAACAGATTTAGATAAGTTACCACTTATTTATGGCATGTTATTTTCTTTACCTGGAATCCCATGTATTTACTATGGAAGTGAATGGGGACAAACGGGAAAAAAAGAACAAGGAAGTGATAATTCTTTAAGACCAGAGTTTACAAAACCAATGCCTAATGAATTAACAGAATATATTAAAAAATTGATTTCTATTAGAAATCAATCATCAGCTTTACAAAAGGGTGATTTTAAAGAGCTTGTTTTAACAAATAAACAATTTGTTTTTGAACGATTTGATCAACAAGAAAGAATTATTGTTGCTTTGAATTTGGATGAACAAGAATATACACTTTCTTTAAATGAAAATCTTTTCTCATTAATAGATCAACAAGAAATTAATAATCAAGGTCAAATAATATTAAAACCAAAGACAATTCAATATTTTAAAGTAAAATAAAAGGTTCTAAGTGACAATGTCATTAAGTTAAGACTTGATGACTATAGGAGGTTTACATAAAAAGGTAGACCTCTTTTTTATTTTTGATATTGACAACACAATAAATGTATGCGGCCTATTATCAATTTCTTTTATTGATAATAGGCCTATTGTTTATAGATATCGTCGGAGGTACTTATTATGGACAACTATAAACATTTAAAAAATATTTTATATCACATCATTGATGATATGAATAATTCACGTTCTCTTTTTTGTGAAAACCCTGATACTGATTTTATTCGTTCTCGTAAACTTGATTTCAAAACAACCATCTCTTCTATCCTTTGTATGGAAAATGGTTCTTTAAAAGATGAACTCTATAAATTTTTTGATTACTCTTTGACTACTCCTACTTCTTCTGCCTTTGTACAATCTCGAAGCAAAATTAAAATGGAAGCTTTTCTTCATATCTTCAATACCTTCAATACTGAAACATATGATGAAAAGCTCTTTAAAGGTTATCGCCTTTTAGCTGTCGATGGAAGTGAACTTCCTATCGATAATACTTTTCAAGACGGTGAAACAACTGTTAGAAACTGTAATAAATATGGCAAATCATATAGTGCTTTTCATTTAAATGCTTCCTATGATTTGTTGGAATGCACTTATGATGACCTTATCATACAAGGTCAGGTTAAAATGGATGAAAACGATGCCTTCTGTCAAATCGTTGATCGTTATCGAGGTAATAAAGCTATCTTTATCGCCGACAGAGGTTATGAATCCTATAATGGTTTTGAACATGTTGTAAAGTCCAATAATAAATATCTGATCAGGGTAAAAGATATTCATTCAAAAACAAGTATGGTCAGATCATTAGGACCATTTCCTGATGAAGAATTTGACTTAGATGTAAGCAGGGTCCTTACATTAAAAAATACAAAGATGGTAATGGCATGTCCTCATTACTACAAATGGTGTCCTAAAAATATGAGATTTGATTATATGTCCAAGGATAATCCATGGTATGAATTCAATTGCAGAATTGCAAGATTTAAAATCACTGAAAATACATATGAATGCATCATTACTAATCTGGACAGAGATGAATTTCCTATAGATGATATCAAAGAACTCTACAATAAACGTTGGGGGATTGAAACATCTTTCAGACAGGTGAAGTATGCCATTGGATTGAACGCACTTCATTCAAAGAAAAGAAAACTTGTCCAGCAAGAAATCTATGCTCGACTTACACTTTACAATTTAACACAAAGAATTGTTCAAAAAATAAAGATACCAAAGAAAAAAAGAAAATATACATATCAGGTAAACTTTACAAGAGTATGCCATTTGATAAGAAAATTTCTAAACAAAAAAGATGGAAAGAATCCATCTTTAGAGAATCTGATAGTTAAAGAGATCCTGCCAATCCGACCCGGTAGATCCCACGAGCGAAATGTCAAATCAAAAACATTTGTCCATTTTAACTACAGATTTGACTAGTCGAAAAGATTATATAACAATAATGCAATAAAAACGAGAATATTTTTAAAAAGTCATGAAAATGACACTTTTTTAGCTACAACAAAATAAAAATCAGAAGAATCTATCTGATTGATATTTCTTCTGATTGAATTTATGTCATATTAACTTAATGACATTGTCTAAGTGAACCTTTTATTTATTCAATAACCATAGCATTTTCAATTGGTACTAATGGATATTCTTTATTAATATGATCATAATATAAAACACCATCGAAATGATCAAGTTCGTGTTGTAAACAAATAGCTAAGAATCCACGAGCAACAATTTTTACATCTTTTTTTGTAAGAGCATCAAACCCTTCAACAGTAATTTTTGCATGACGTGGGACATATCCTTTAACATCATCAGGAACTGAAAGGCATGCTTCACCAGTTTTTAAATAAGATTGTTTTGGTGTATAAGAAACAATCTTAGGATTTGCTAGAGCATAATCAGTAGATTTTGTTACATTTCCATCTTCATCATAATCTAAAACATGAATAGCACACATTCTTTTTGGAATACCAAGTTGAATTGCGGCAATACCAACAGCGGGTCTTAAATCATATTTTTCAGAAAGTTCTTCGTCTTGGCTTGCTACTAAAAATTCATGCATTTTCATGAGTAAATCATGATTTTCTTGAGATAAAGGAAGTTCTACCTCTTTTGATACAGTTCTAATTAATTCATTTGAATCATCTATAATATCTTTCATTAATAACATTTTTTTCACCTCATTCGTGGTTATTATAACATATTTTGAGGTGATTGAAATATCTAAGGTCTAATTCTTGAATTACCACAAATGATTAACAATAAAAAAACGACTAAAACAATCGCAAACCAGCTACATCCTGTATTATTGCAACCGAATCCACCCATGATAGGTGTATAGCCACATGTGTTACATCCGCCACATCCAAATGGATTATTAACATATCCATTACAGTTATAATCACAGTTCATTGTTTATCCCTCCTTTACTATTACCATATTATGTTTTCAAATAATTGTATGGGGGATTTATCATAAGTCATTTATTTTTATAGTTTTTTAAGTTATAATGTTTTACTGAAATGAGGTGTAAATAATGGACTATAATTATCCACTAGACTATACATGGTCAACAGAAGATATTATTGATGTTATGTCTTTATATAATGCAGTAGAAAAAGCTTATGAAGAAGGAATAAGTAAAGCTGATTTTTTAAATGCATATAGAAAATTTAAAAATGTTGTTGGAACAAAAAGTGAAGAAAAACAAATTGATAAAGAATTTCAAAATATTTCTGGATATTCTATTTATAAAGTATTTAAAGCAAGTCAAGAAAACGATTGGATTAAATTATAATGACTAGAAAAATAAAAGCTTTTTTTAGAAAAAAAGGGGCTGATAAGCCAATCTTTTTTGCAGTTTTTGTGTTAATTTGTTTAGGAATCGTAATGATTGGTTCTGCATCTATTGGTGCAGTTTCTTCAAAAGGGACAGCATTTGCAATAAAAAATATGATTACACAATCTATTTATGTTGCTATAGGTCTTTTTGTAATGATGATTCTTACAAAGGGTTTTAAATTAAAAATGATCAATTATAGAAGTTCTATAGCTATCTATATTGTAGGAATTATTTCAATGTGTTGTTGTGTTTTTTGGACGACAAAAGGATCTCATGCTTGGATTCATTTAGGACCTTTTACTGTTCAACCTGCTGAATTTATGAAAGTTGCGATGGTTCTTATTTTATCTTATATGCTTACTGAAACAGATTCAGCCTTTGTTGTAAAAGGAAAATTTAGAACGGCTGAATTAAAAAGTAAATTTTATAAAGATAAATTTAAAAAATGTGTATTGTTACCACTTGCTTTAATGATTTTTGCTTTTGGTATAGGAGTATTTGTTCAAAAAGATTTAGGAAGTTCGCTTATTTTAGCAATTATTTGTTTTATTTGTTTTATGTCAACACCAAGAGATTATTATAAAAAATATAAAAAACTAGTTTGGATTGCATTAGCAGTATCAGTTGTTATTTTAGGATTTTTAATTACTGCTGTTTTACAAAGCTATCAGTTACAACGTATTAATTCTTGGTTAAAGCCTTTAGAAATAAAAAATATTTATAGTAGTTCATGGCAACTTGTCAATTCATTGATTGCTTTTGCTGATGGTGGTATTTTTGGTTTAGGGTTGGGAAATTCTATTCAAAAATATGATTATATTCCAGAAGCACATAATGACTTTATCGGTGCTATTATCTATGAAGAATTAGGTGTTTTTGGTTTGGCTTTGATCATTATTCCTACAGCAATTATTATTTTTAGATTATTAAAATATGCTGATCAAATTCAAGATAATAAATCTAGAGTTATTTTAATAGGAATTTCTTCTTATTTTATGTTACATTTACTTGTTAATTTAGGTGGTGTTTCAGGATTGATTCCTATGACAGGTGTTCCACTTTTGCTTATTTCAGCTGGTGGTTCTTCTACGATTGCTTCATTAATGGCTATCGGTATTGCCCAGGCAATTATTTCTAAATTTAATAAGGAACAATTAGAAAAAACTGACACGCATTCATAAATATGTCATAAGATATATTAGGTGATTTGATGGATAATTTAAAAGAGTTTAAAGCTTTTTTAAAGACAATACCAAGTATTAAAGAGGATGTGTTAAATCATCGTTATACTTGGCAGGAAATATATGAAATCTATACGATGTATGGAGAAAATGACGCCTTTTTTAAACCATATAAAGAACATCCTATAGAAAATATGAATGTTTTAGAAATTATCAAGAATCTAGATTTAGAAGCTTTATCTTCATCTTTACAATCAATAGAAAAAGTTTTGGGAATTGTTTCTAATTTATTAGATAAAAATAAAGAAGGAAAATTATGAAACAAGATGTTCTCGAATATATTCGCAAACATCCAAACTGGTATGTTATATTATGCCAATATCCAGAAAGGTATGATGATTTATTAGATGAGATACATCAAAAAAAACAAAGTACAGTTTTAGAAAAGTTAGAAAGAATATCGATACTTATGAGTATGTTGGAGATGTTACAATGAATGAAACAGTGTACGATTTAATAGACGCTATTAAAGATGATAGGCGTTATATCCAATTTAAAGAACAATCTTTAAAATTATTAGATCAAGAAACAAAAGAATTGTTAGAAAATTATCAAAATCTTTTAAAAGAATTGGATGATTTAAAAAAATATGAAAAATATATTGATTTATCAGAAAAAAAACAAGAATTAAATGAAATAAGAAAAAGAATGTCTCAAAATGAAAACATTCAAAAATATTATCAAAGTTATTATAAAATTAATGAATTATTTGATGAAGTAACAAAAATAGTTTTTGAAAATATTAGTGATTCATTAGATACATCAGGGTATAAATTATGAGAGTGATTGCAGGAAAATATAAAAAAAGACAATTAAAAGTACCTAAAAGTCAATTAACAAGACCGACAACTGATAAAAATAAGGAAAATTTGTTTAATATGATTGGTCCTTATTTTCAAGGAGGAACTGTTTTAGACTTGTTTGGGGGAAGTGGTGGACTAGGTATTGAAGCCATTTCTAGAGGATGTGATGTACTTTATAGTGTAGATCATCAATATGAAGCATTTAAAACAATTAAAGAAAATTTTTCACTTTTGAAGTTAGAAAATTGTTTTCCATTAAAAATGGATTATAAAAAAGCATTGAAATACTTATTTGAAAAAGGAATAAAATTTGATTATGTTTTTTTAGATCCTCCTTATGGAAAAGGACTTGTTGATGATATTCTTCAATATTTAGTGGATCAACAAATGTTGAATCCACAAGCATGTGTTGTTGTTGAAGAATTAAAAGAAGTAGAATTTAAAGAAATAAGTGGTTTGGAATTAAATAGAAGAAAAGAGTATGGTATTACAGCTCTTAATATCTTTTACTATGAGGTTTAAATAATGAAAAAAATAGCTGTATATAATGGATCGTTTGATCCAGTAACTAATGGACATTTAGATATTATTGAACGTGCTGCTAAGATATTTGATGTTTTATATGTCACAATAGCAATTCATCCTACAAAAGTAGGACTGTTTACAATTGAACAAAGAAAAGAATTATTAAAAGAAGCAACTGCTCATTTAAAAAATGTAATTGTAGATTCAACAGATGAATTGTTTATGGATTATGTCAAAAAAGTAAATGGTCAAGTTCTTATTCGTGGATTACGTTCGACAACAGACTTTGATTATGAATTACAATATGCACAATCAAATCAATATTTAAATAGTCAAATTGAAATTATGTATTTAATGACTAAACCTTCACATTCTTTTATTTCATCTTCAGTTGTTAAAGAAATAGCAAGCTATCATAAACCATTAACAGGTCTTGTACCTGAATGTGTAGAAAAAGCATTAAAAGAAGTATATCAAAATCAATAAAAGGGTAACCAAATAATTTAGGGGGAAAGCCAAATTATTTAGGGGACAACTTTAGAGGTTTTAAGAAAACCCTGTTGAAAGTTAGGGGGCACTTTAGGGGGCAACCTAAAAATTCATAGAAAATAAGTTTAAAGGAACAATCAAATAGGTTGTTCCTTTAATTTTGTCTAGATACATTTAACGTAAGCGTCAAATAACGAGCATAAAAAGTACTGGATGAAAACCAACCAGATAGGATCATTCTGTTTTTTAATTGATGCTCAAAAAGGACATATCGCTATGCCTTTTTGTCCCTATATAATGTTTTTGGTAATTTCTTTGACCATGGCATGATTTCTTCCAGCATGTTTTCTGTTAATTTATTTCCTGCCATTTTTGTAAGTATGTATTCTATGTAGTCATAAGGTTTTAACTTGTTCATTTTTGCACTTTCAATAATGCTGTATGCCGCACCACTTGCCTTGGCTCCATTGATACTGTTACTGAATAGAAAGTTCTTTCTTCCTATGACAAAGACTTTACAACATCTTTCCGCTGAGTTGTTAGAAATTTCAACACGTCCATCTTCTATGTAATATCTTAAATATTTTTCATTGTTGATGGCATAGGTCAAAGCAGTATGCAAATGTGTTTTCTCAACTGAATGAGGATAGACAGCTTTGACTTTTTGATAGAACTCATCAAGAACTGGCAATGAATTCTTTTTTCTTTCCTCAGTTATACGATCAAAATCATTTCTGTATTTTTTATCATATACCTTTTCCAGGTGGAACAGTTTGTTAAGCATCTGATACATTTTATATGTTTCTGTTTCTTTTATTTCTGTTCCTTTTGGTGCTACATCCATGACTTCTACAAACTTCCTTCTAAGATGTGCAAAGCATCCCATGTTTTTTACATCTTCCACATTTGAATATGCCTTATAGCCATCACTTTGTATAATTCCCTGATATCCTTCTAAGAAGTTGCTCGCTCTTTCATGTTTTCTGTCATTTTCAAACTGATAGAGAACCATTTGCTTTTCTTCGCTTCTTCCTGTTTTATAAACCCATACGTAGCTGTCCTGTCTTCCTTCACTTTTTTTAAGTTCCAGTACTTCCAGGGTTGTTTCATCTGCATTGATATAGCTGCATTTGAGAAGTTCCTTATGCATATAGTCAACAAATGTCTGAAAATAAAGATCATAGAGCTTTATGATCCAGTTGGACATTGTCTGTCTTGACAGCGTGATTCCAACTCTTTCAAGTGCCTTTTCCTGTCTGTATAGCGGCAATGACAGATTGAACTTTTTATCCAGAATAGATGCAAGCAGTGATGGTGATGCAAAGCTCTTTGGAATAACAGATGCTGGCACATCACCCTTATACATTGGAGTTGTTTCTATTTCTTCATCATAATCTGCACTGTAGACATACTGAACATGTCTGATGACTTCATAGTATTCCTTATGATGAACAAGTTCTTTTCTTTCATTCGTTCCAATAAGTCTTAATGGTTTCCCTGTTCGAGGGTCAGTTTTATCTTCTATATCATGTTCAACAACTGTTTCAGGAAGATCATCAATATTTCTTTTTCTTGATTTCTTTCTTGAATGTGATGACACCCTTACCTGAAGTTCAGGTTCTGCTTTTATGGGTGTTTCTTCAGTTTCAGCTTCATTAAAAATATTGAGTGTCAACTGATTAGGAATTTCAGTCTTTTCAGTTCTTGAGCCATAGAGAGTCTTTTTATAAAGTACAAGCTGTTCATGAATATAATTCAGTTCCTGTTTGAGACTTTCTATGACATTGTTTTTAGCTTCAAGTTCTGCTTCTAGCTGACTGATTCTTTCTTCATTTTTCATTGATCATCACATCCTTAAAACACAAAAGATTATACCATAAAATACTAGACAATAATACGATTGGAAACCGTATTTTCACATATCATGTCTTCAAATTCCAACCCTTCAATCAGCCAGTTGAGCTGTTGAGGAGTAATCATCAGAACACCAGATTCTTCATGCATTTTAAGTTTAAATTTTCCATTTTCCAGTCTTCTGGTAAAAAGCCAGAATCCATTGGCTTCATAATAGAGCATCTTGATTCGATTGCGTGAAGCATTGGTAAAGATAAACAGACTGTGATCAAGAACATTCATCTTAAATTCGGATGTGACAATCAATGAAAGACCCGCAATCTGTTTTCTCATATCACAGTATTTTTTGGAAACATAGATATTTTTGATCTCATCGGTATTGATAATCATAGCAGACTCTCCAATATTACTCTGACATGTTGCTTTGAACACGAAATATGATGATGATCAATTTCAAAATCAATCATTTCATCATCTTTATCAACAACGACAGGAAGAAAAGAAGATTCTTCTTTAATAATCAGTGACTTATATTTATAGAAACTGGAAACACAGATATGGCTCTGTTGACAGTATTTTTCTATTGACAGTCCACTTGCTTTTTGATCTTCTATAACTTCTTTCCATTGTTCCCTGGTCTTTTTCATCATAAAGATGCACCTCCTTGTTTAGTACATCCTTATTGTATTGAATTATTCTATTATTTATAAGTGCTTAATTATTTGTCGCTTACCATTTAACAAGTTATTTTTTAAATTTATATACTTCTTTTTTTGATTTAGGAGTGGCTAAAATAGGTTCGTTTTTCCTGTTAGCCCAAATCAATCTACTTCTTGCATATTCAAAATTGCTTAATCCTCTTGAATTTCTTTTGAAATCTTTAGGAGTCCTATTATATCCTTCCATAGGCCCGTTAGATAGTCTTCGTTCATTTCCATTATTATCAGTTATATAAATAAATGAATTGATGATTTCTTGTTTATGATCTTTTAATAATTCAGGAAATTCTTTAAACATGATTAATGTTGAATGAGAATAACAATCAATAATATAGCTTAAGAGAGTATTGATTTTTTCTAGATTCCTTTCTTTGGTTTTATTAAACTCGATATATTTTTCTTTTAGACGTCTGATTTGTATAAGATTATCGTCCAATTGGAAAAACATTTTTTCATAGTCATAAGTATTTAAATAAGCTTTTAATTTGTGGTTGTATCTAACATTACTTTGATAGTCTATATTTTCTACATTTTGTAATATGAGCCATTTAAAATTATTAAGAAGATAGACCTCTTTAGATGTTGGCATATTTTTAAAATCTATAGGTTTATTATTTTTTATACAAGTGTCTTCGTAAAGCTTTTTATCTCTTATTTGGAATTTCTTTTTTAGATCGTTGATATAGTTATTTATCTTTCTTATGATCCAAGAAACAACATGAAAGCTGTCAATGATAGCAATACTGTTAGGAAAATAGCGTTTTGTATAGTTGATATAGGGGTTATACATATCACATATAAGGTATTTAACGTTTTTTCGTTCTTCCAATGGAATGGATAAAAAGTAGGCATTTGTTGTTTCCTCCCATCTGTTGGGAAGGATATCAACGATTTCTAGAGTATTGAAATCCATAATGACCAGAGCATAACGATGCTTATAGTCAATATCTAAAAATACTTCGTCGACAGAAATTATTTCAGGTAAAGGAAGACGTTTTATGTTCAAATATTGTAGAAATATATAATGTACGGAAGTATCAGAAATATTATATTTTCTAGCGACATCTGCAGTAGTGATATGTATATTCTTCATTTCATTAAGGATCATATAAGGAGTAATATTAGATGACTGTTTATATTTACTAATAAAGTTAAACTGATCATTGAAGTAAAGATTACATTGAGGGTTGGTACATCTCCATTTTCTTTGAGTTACAATAAGTTTTAATTGATAGCCATCCTGTAGGATAGGATGATTTATTTTTCTAATATATTTTCCTTTTGAATGCATTCTAGAAGAACAGGCAGGGCAATATTCGACTTTGAGAGTCTTTTCTAAATAAATTATCTTAGTATTTCCATCAATTAAAATCTTAGAGATAATTATGTCTTTATCTTCAATGTTTAAAAATTTCATGATATCATTATTCATATAGTTCCTTTCATAGTATCTAGACAATATAAATGATAAATGAACTATAAAAAGAAACAACAGCCAGAATCCTAGCTGTTGTTTTTCAATGGCAATTATTAGAAGTTCATCCCCCTAAAGTTGCCCCCTAAAGTAGACCCCCAAAGTTGAGGCCCCTAAATTATTTGAATAGCCCAATAAAATCGCTTAGGCGATTTTTTTAGTCCAATTTGTTCTAAAAGACAAACTTATTAAAGAATTCATATAAACTAATAAAGAGGTGGTAAAATGAATATCTTTATAGGTGAAAATAACTTAAAGGACTACTTGGCTTTAAAAATAATTATTGAAAAATGGAGTAAACGTAATCAACAAAAAGTACATTTTTATTGGTATAAAGAACTTTATTATCAATTACCAAAATGTTTAAAAATATGTGATATTGTTTTTTTAGAATTGGATATAAGTATTAATGGTTTTGAGTTTTCTAAAATACTTAGAAAAAATGATGCTAGAATTCCCATTGTTTTTCAAACAAGAAATATTCATTATGGAATAGCAAGTTATCAAGTAAAAGCAACACATTATTTATTAAAACCGGTTAATGATCAAGAAATATATAAAATACTTGATCAAATTTATCTTCAGCAATGTCAAAAAAATATTATTTATCAATTTAAAAAACAAATTCAAAAAATACCCTTTGAAGAGATTATTTACATAGAGGCTTATCAACATCATATTATGATTCATCAAAAGCATACTTCTAAAAGGAATCCTATGAGTTTAAAAGAAATTTCTTTTAAACTAGATAGTTCTTTTTATCGTTGTCATAGAAGTTATATTGTCAATTTAAAACATATTGATCATATTGAAGGAATGAATTGCATTATGATTAATCAACAAGTTATTCCAATTTCTAAAAATTGTATAAATGAATTTACTAAAAAAGTTTTAGGACAAATATGAAACAAATATGACACAAATTTGAGACAAAAAATCACTTGAAATATATTAAAATAAGTGTGGGTGAAGAAGATGAAATGTGAAAGATGTCAAAATGAAGATGAAAGTTTTTTCTTTGAATGTAATGGACGAATCTATTGTCGAAAATGTATTGCCTTTTCGACAAAAACAGTAAAGATGCCACCTATAAATAATGAAAGAAAAATATACTATCATTTAAATTATTCATTAAACTTAGAACAAGAAAATACTTCAAAAATACTTATTGAAAGGTATAAAAATCATCAAAATACAATATTGAAGGCTGTTACAGGAGCAGGAAAGACAGAAATGATATATGGTGTTATTGAATATGCATTAAATTTAGGACATCATGTGTGTTTGACAATGCCAAGAAAGGAATTGGTTATTGAATTAGCAAAGAGAATTCAAAAACAATTTTTAAATATTAAACCTACAGTTGTTTATGGAGGACATAGTAGACAATTAGATGGACAGTTTATTATTTGTACAACACATCAACTGTACCGTTATCCTCAAACTTTTGATTTATTGATTTTAGATGAATATGATGCTTTTCCATATTATCATAATGAAGTTTTAGAAAATATATTAATGAATAGTATAAAAGGAAATTATGTATTGATGTCAGCAACGGTTGAAAAAGGTGATGTAGAAATTTTAAAAAGATTTCATCAACAACCTTTACCATTGCCAAAATGTAAAGTAATGACAAATTCAATGATTTTATGTCATCTCATTTATCAATTAAAAAAGTATCAAAAAGAAAAAAAGCCGGTATTTCTTTTTGTTGCGAGTATAGAAAAGACAAGACAAATACAAAAATATCTCCAGTTATTTTTCATTAAAAGTCAGTGTGCAACATCTAAAGACAAGAATATTCAACATTCTCTAGAAAAACTACAAACCCATGAAATAGATGTTATTGTATGTACAACAGTTTTAGAAAGAGGAATGACTGTTGAAAATGTACAAGTTATTATTTTACATGGAGAACATCCTCTTTTTGATAAAGAAACTCTTATTCAAATTGCTGGTCGAGCAGGTCGAAAAATACCTTATACTAGTGGAAATATTCTTATTTATACAAATAGGCAAACAAGAGCTATTAAACAGTGTATAGAGGATATCAAGCGAAGCAATGCCGCATATGCCATGAAGAGTTAAATCAAAAACAAGATCTTTTTCACTTAGTGAATGAATCTGCTATTTGTATAAAATGCATAAAGAAATTCCAAATAATTGACGAGGATGTAAAAATTAAAGGATATAGCGTTAAAATACTCTATGAATATAATGATTTCTTTAGACAATTACTTTATCAATATAAAGCATTAGGGGATTATGCTTTAAAAGATTGCTTTATTGAACAATTTCAAGAGTTAAAAAGACTATATAAAAATTATATAATCGTTGTTATTCCTAGTAGTCAAAAAGATAATGAAAGAAGAGGCTTTTGTCCAAATGTAGAAATTGCAAAGATATTTTCTCAACATGTTTTTACAGGTTTGTATAAAAAAGTAGAATACAAACAAACAAAACAAAGCGATCGAAGTCAAATAAAAAAAGTATTATCTATCAAAGATGGGACATTTCTTTTTAAAAAGAATGTTTTAATATTTGATGATGTTATAACATCATCAAATACTTTACAAGCAGCATTTCAACAAGTAGAAAGATATCATCCTAAAAAAATAAAAGCATTGGTACTAGCTTGCCCACATCTTGATTATTTCAAAGAATAATCTTGCTATTGTAGACACCCAAGAAACCACTAACCAATAGCAGGGTAAGCTTTTATTGATGCTAAAAATGTTTTTTATCGCTTTTTCAACATATATATGGAATAGTAGTTACTATTTGACAATAACAAGGACATTTTTTTACATTAAAAGACATGTAAAATTTATTTGTCGAATGAAAATAATAACTTTTTTATAAAATATTCAATATACTGAAATAGACAAGGAAAGGATGATGAAAGTGCAAGGAAGAGTCAAATGGTTTAATGCCGAAAAGGGATTTGGATTTATTGATCGAGGAGAAGGAAAAGATATCTTTGTTCATTATAGCCAAATTGTTCAAAATGGATATAAGACGCTTAATGAAGGCGAATTAGTTGAATTTGAATTGTACCAAAGTGAACGCGGTATGCAAGCAAAACATGTTGTAAAAATCTAGAGAAACCCTCTAGATTTTTATTTTATGTATATACAATTAAATTTTACTTTTAATAATCGAAATTATTTGATATAATTAAGTTCGATTACAAGCGTAAAAGGAGCGTGTATGTATGGCTAGTAGAAAGCAAGAAATAAGAAAAGAAATTAAAAAAAGAAACGCTAAATTAGGAATCGATGTTGAAGCAGCAAAAAATATTGTTGATTTACAAGATCAACAAGGTGAAGATATACATGTAGAAGATTTCAAAAATGAAGAATATACTGGGCAAGTTATTCCATTTTCTACAACACCACAAAAAACTAAAAAAGGATTTGTTACAAAAATCAAAGGTGTTTTTGATGATGAAAGAAAACAACTTAAAAAGTTAGATAAGATTGCTCAAGAAATTCTTTCTTTAGAAGACAAATACAGTGCAATGTCTGATGAAGAATTAGTGAATCAAACAAATGTTTTAAAAGAAAAATTGAATAATGGTAGTGATTTAGATGATATTTTAGTAGATGCTTTTGCAACTGCTCGTGAAGCAGCATGGCGTCAAATTCATTTAAAAGCATTTAAAGTGCAATTAATGGGTGGTATTGCATTACATAATGGTGATATTGCTGAAATGAAGACAGGTGAAGGTAAAACATTAACATCTATCTTCCCAGTTTATTTAAATGCATTAACAGGAAAAGGTGTACATGTTATTACAGTTAATGATTATTTAGCTGAACGTGATGCTAGAAATAATGGTAAAGTTTTTGAATTTTTAGGATTAACTGTAGGTTTAAATAAAAGAGAATTGACACCTCAACAAAAACAAGAAGCACATGGTTGTGATGTTACTTATACAACAAATGCTGAATTAGGTTTTGATTATTTAAGAGATAATATGGTAACTTCAATGGAAGATAAAGTATTAGTTAAAGGTCTTAATTATGCTTTGATTGACGAAGTTGATTCTATTTTAATTGATGAATCAAGAACACCATTAATTATTTCAGGTGGAAAGAAAAATACTGCTGCTTTATATTTACAAGCAGATCGTTTTGTTAAATCTTTAATTGCTGAAAAAGATTATGAAGTTGATGTTGAAACTAAAACAGTTTCATTAACTCCAAAAGGAATCGAAAAAGCTGAAAAAGGATTTAAAATTGATAACTTATATGATATTCAACATACTTCATTAGTTCATCATATTAATCAAGCTTTAAAAGCAAACTATGCAATGACTCGTGATGTTGAATATATGATTGCTACAGAAGATGGTACAAGAGATATTCGTAATGCTAAAATTATGATTATTGATCAATTTACTGGACGTGTGATGCCAGGACGTGCTTATTCTGATGGATTACATCAAGCAATTGAAGCTAAAGAAGGTGTACCAATCAAAGAAGAAACTGAAACAAGAGCAACAATCACATATCAAAATTTCTTCAGATTATTTAATAAATTAGCTGGTATGACTGGTACTGCAAAAACTGAAGAAGAAGAATTTATGATGATTTATAACATGCGTGTTATTGAAATTCCTACAAATAAACCTGTTATTCGTGATGATAGAAATGATAAAATTTATTCTACAAAAACAAATAAATTCAAAGCATTATGTGATGAAGTAGAAGCAAGACATGCTTATGGTCAACCAATTTTAATTGGGACTGTTTCTGTTGAAACATCAGAAATTTTATCAAAAATGTTAGATAAAAGAGGAATTAGACATAACACATTAAATGCTAAAAACCATGCTAAAGAAGCAGAAATTATTGCTAGAGCTGGTCAAAAAGGTGCAGTTACAATTGCAACAAACATGGCTGGTCGTGGTACTGATATTAAACTTGGTAAAGGTGTAGCTGAAATTGGTGGTTTAGCAGTTATTGGTTCTGAAAGACATGAATCAAGACGTATTGATAATCAGTTACGTGGACGTTCTGGACGTCAAGGAGATCCTGGTTATTCAGTATTCTATGTTTCATTTGATGATGAATTAATGCAAAGATTTGCTGGTGAAAAATTACAATCATTTAGTAATTATTTAGATGATGATATGGCTATTGAAAATAAGATGGTTTCAAAAGCTATTGAAAATGCTCAAAGACGTGTTGAAGGTCAAAACTTTGATTCACGTAAACATATTCTTGAATATGATGATGTTATGAGACAACAACGTGAAATTATGTATAAAGAACGTGATGAAATCATGTCATTGGATAATTTGGATGATATTATCAAGGGTATGTTTAATCAAGCAATTGAAATGACAATCAATAGATGTACAACTCATGGTAAACATGATGAAGTTGATGTTGATGCTGTTTTAGATTTTGTAGCTAAAAATTATATGTTACTTGCTGAAATTGAAGCTAAAAATAAAGATGTTGTGAAAAATGATCCTAAGAAATTATTAGAAACATTAACTGAAATTTGTTTCTCTCAATATCAAATGAGATTAAATAAAGATATTGATCATGAAAAAATTGTTAATTATGAAAGAAGTGTTTTATTAGGAGTTATTGATTATACTTGGATCAATCATATTGATGCAATGACTAAATTAAGAAATGGTATTTATTTACGTGCATATGCACAAAAGAATCCACTTTCTGAATATACAGAAGAAGCATTCTATATGTTTGAACAAATGAAACTTTCTATTGTTGATATGATTTCTAAAAATATTGTGCATATGGGTATTCGTCCTGGAAGTTCGGCTGAAGAAAGTATTCCACATTTAAAATTAGAAGTAGAATTTAAATAATGGAACTATATGAAATAAAAAATGGGCTTGATAAAGCCCATTTATTAATAGACGAATATAAAAAATCAGCACATATTGATGAAAAATTAAGAGAAATAGAAGGTCTTTCATATCAGACAATGCAAGATGGTTTTTGGGATGATACAAACAAAGCCAAAAAAATATATGATGAGTTAAATGATATGAAAAAAATAACAGATGAATATGAAAGTCTTTGTCAATCATTGAACTCATTAGACGAAACCTATTCGTTAGTTAAAGAAACAGATGATCAAGAATTTCAAACAATTTTAGAAAGTGATTATCAAGATTTTGAACAAAGATTAAATGAATTTGAAAAAATACTTCTTTTATCTGGAAAATATGATGCCGCTAATGCAATCGTAGAAATTCATCCAGGTGCCGGTGGAACTGAAAGTCAAGATTGGGCAGAAATGCTTTATCGTATGTATCAAAGATACTGTTCATCAAAGAATTTTAAAATAGAAGTTTTAGATTATTTAGATGGAGATGTTGCTGGAATTAAATCAGTTACTTTCTTGGTTAAAGGTAGATATGCTTATGGACATTTAAAAGCTGAAAAAGGGGTTCATAGACTTGTTAGAATATCTCCATTTGATTCGTCTAAAAGACGACATACTTCATTTGCATCTATTGATGTTATTCCTGAATTAGATGACACGATTGAAATCGATATTAAACCTGAAGATTTAAGAATTGATACGTATCGTGCAAGTGGAGCTGGAGGACAACATATCAATAAAACTGATTCTGCAGTAAGAATTACACATATTCCAACGGGAACAGTGGTCACTTGTCAAAGTCAAAGAAGTCAAATTCAAAATAGAGAACAAGCAATGATTATGTTAAAAAGTAAGTTATTTGCTTTAATGGAAGAAAAACAAGCAAAAGAATTAAAAGAAATACAAGGTGAACAAAAAGAAATCGCTTGGGGTTCACAAATTCGTTCATATGTTTTACATCCATATTCTCTTGTAAAAGATAATCGCTCATTATATGAATCAAACAATCCTAAAGATGTTTTAGATGGACATTTAGATGATTTTATTTATGCTTATTTAAAATCCTCTATACAGGAGGAAAATCATGAAGAATAAATTATTTAAAAAGTTTTTAGAAATAGCAATTATTATAATTGGTAATGCTATTTTAGCTTTTGGAATTTGTGCTTTTATTACGCCTCATGGAATTATTGTTGGTGGTGCTTCAGGTCTTGGTTTAATTGTTAAACAAATAACAGGAATACCATTATCATTAGTTGTTTATGCTATCAATATTGTAATGTTCATTATCGGATATTTCTGTTTAGGAAAAGATTTTGCGGCAAAAACATTACTAAGTACAATTATTTTCCCAACATTTTTAACAGTTTTTGAAAATACACCAGGAGTAACACATCTAACAAGTGATTTATTATTATCATCTGTTTATGCTGGAATCTTTGTAGGTGGTGGCTTAGGTCTTGTTTTAAGAATGGGAGCGAGTACTGGAGGTATGGATATACCACCATTGGTTTTAAATAAAAAAACAGGTATTTCTACAACTGTGCTTATTAATGGTTTTGATTGTGTTATTTTAGCATTACAAGTACCTTTTTCTAATGTTGAACAAATTCTTTATGGAATCTTGGTTGTTTTAATTACTGCTTTAGTTATGGATAAAATGATATTATTAGGTGAATCTAAAATACAAGTTTTAGTTATTTCACCAAAATGGAATGAAATTCAAGATATGTTATATGATCAAATAGATCGAGGATGTACCCTAATGAATATTACGACAGGGTATAAAAAGAAAGACATGTATGCAGTTATGTCTGTTGTTAGTCGTCGTGAATTAGTAACACTTACTAATGAAATATTAAAAATAGATGAGGCAGCATTCATTATTAGTAATGAAACACATAATGTAAGGGGAAGAGGTTTTACATTGCCTAATATAGATTTATAAAAAAAGTGCTATTTTCTTAGCACTTTTTTTAATAGTTGAGTTTTACGTAGTGTTTTTTTACGTTTCTTTTTTTTATCATTTTGTATACGTAATCGATAATTAAGAAGTTCAAGTTCTCTTTTTTTATCTAAAATTTCTTTTTCTTCAGCTTTTTTTCTTTCTAGTTCCATACGTTGATGATAATCAATAGCATATTGTTTAACACTTTGTCTTAAAGTGTTTAAATCATCATCTTTATGTAGTTGTTGATTTTGAGAAACAACATCTACATAAAGCTCTACATAACCACATGTTTTACAATAACATGATTTAATTTCTTTATGTTCTTTACTAAACTGATCATTTTTAATAATTAATTCTAAATAACTTAAAGTATTGATTCCTTTATCTTTTACATAACAATTTGTAGATAATTCACTGTTACATCTAGGGCATATTCTTTTCATTTAGCCACTCCTTCAATAAACATATTATAACATGAAAAAACATAATTAATAGACTCAATATTCAAACAAAAGCTACAAATTGTGCTATAATACTCCTGGGAGTTGAATAGAAAATGATAAAACTAACAAATGTTACAAAAATTTATAAGACAGGAGTAAGAGCACTTAATGATGTAAATCTTACAATTGAACCTGGCGAATTTGTATATGTTATCGGTACAACTGGTGCTGGAAAATCTACTTTTATTAAGTTATTATATCGTGAAGAAAAACCAACTTCAGGAACAGTTGAAGTTGTTGGTCAAGATGTTTCTAAAATCAAGAATAGCAAGGTACCTTATTTTAGAAGAAATATTGGTGTCGTTTTTCAAAATTTTAGATTATTACCTAAAAAAACTGTATTTGAAAATGTTGCTTATGCTTTAGAAGTTATTGATACACCACGTGTAGAAATCAGAAGACGTGTTAGAGCAACATTAGAACTTGTTGGCTTAGAAGATAAAGTCAATGCTTTTCCTCATGAATTATCAGGTGGACAACAACAAAGAGTTGCTATTGCTAGAGCAATTGTTAATCGTCCAAAAGTATTGATTGCTGATGAACCAACTGGTAACTTGGATCCAGAAACTTCAAAAGAAATTATTAATGTATTAATGCGTATCAATGAAGAACAAGGAACAACTGTTTTAGTTGTTACTCATGACCAAAAAATTGTTCAAGAACATAAAAAACGTACAATTTTAATGGAAGATGGTTGCATTAATGCAGATACATCTTTAGGAGGTTATGATTTATAATGAAAGAATTAATGAGTTGTATAAAGAATTTACCAAAGCATTTTAAAGAATCGCTGGTTAATTTATGGAGAAATGGTGCTATGTCTTTTTCTTCTATCTTTGCCGTAACAATTACTTTATTACTTATTGGTGTTATTAGTGTTTTAGCGTTAAATGTTCAAGATATTTCAGCTAATATTGAAGATGGTGTTCGTATTTATGTTAAGTTGGAAAGATCTATTGATGAAAATGCTGAAAAAGAAGTAGGAACTCAAATCAAAAAAATTAAAGGTGTTGGTTCTGTTACATATTCATCAAAAGATGAAGAATTAAATAAACTTATTGATAAACAAGGTAAAGATGGTAAAGAATTATTTGAATCTTATCGTGAAGATAATCCATTAGGTTCTGCTTATGAAGTAGAAGCTAAAGATCCAACAAAACTTGCAAGCTTAGCTAAAAAAATACAAGATATTCCAAATGTTAACTCTGTTAACTATGGTGGAGATTCTACTCAAAGTATGGTTTCTACATTGAATACTATTCAAAAAGCTGGTTCAGTTTTTATTGTAGGATTAATTATTGTTGCTTTATTTATGATTTCTAATACTATTAAAATCACAATTACTGCGCGTTCTACTGAAATTTCAATCATGAGAATGGTTGGAGCAAGTAACTGGTATATTCGTATTCCATTCATGTTAGAAGGAATGCTTATAGGTTTATTTGGTGCCATTATTCCAATTTTAGTTCTTATTTATGGCTATGGAGCGTTATATAGCTATACAGGTGGTTCATTGATGTCATCAATGCTTGTATTAAAAGCACCAATGCCATTTATTAGAAATTTCTCATTTATTTTAGCTGGTTTAGGTGCTGGAGTAGGTTTGATCGGAAGTTTTGTTTCAATTAGAAGATTCTTGAAATTTTAAAAGATTATCGAAAGATAATCTTTTTCTTTATCTTTTTTTTTAATTTTTATATAATAAAAAAGCGAGGTATAAAAAATGTCAAAAAATAGTTTTTTAAAAGAATCGATGAATGAAAATCATCCTCAATATCAACAAGCAATCTCAAGAAATGAAACATTATATCAAAGAAAAAATGATTTAAGAAGTCCTTTTTCTAGAGATTATAATCGTATTATTTTTTCTTTAGCATATCGAAGATTAAAACATAAAACGCAAGTCTTTTTTGCGGTTGAAGATGATCACGTTTGTACAAGAAGTGAGCATGTTAATTTAGTTGATTCTGTAAGTTATACCATTGCTCATTATTTAGGATTAAATACTGAACTTACAAAAGCTATTGCTGTTGGTCATGATTTAGGTCATGCACCGTTCGGTCATGGTGGAGAAAAAATTATTAATCAAATTTCTAAAGAACATGGTTTACCAGATTTTTGGCATGAAAAAAATAGTTTATATTTTGTAGATCAAATTGAAACATTAGAAGATGATCATCATATTCGTAGAAATTTAAATTTAACATATGCTGTAAGAGATGGCATCATTTCTCATTGCGGAGAAATGAATCAAAAAGCAATTATTAAAAGAGATGAATATATTGATTTAAATGATTATTTATATCCAGGACAATATAATCCTTATACTTGGGAGGGATGTGTTGTTAAAATGTCAGATAAAATTGCTTATCTTGCTAGAGATATAGAAGATGCGTTACGTTTAAATATTATTGATGAACAACTTGTAGAAGATTTAAGAAATCATTTAAATAAACTTACAAAAACACATTTTGATGCTATTAATAATGGAACAATTGTTAATTATTTTATTCTAGATGTTTGTCAAAATTCTTCTCTTGAAAAAGGTATTTGTTTATCAGATGAAGCTTTTGAAGTGATGAAGTATATTATGAAATTTAATTATCAAAATATATATCTTATTGATCGTGTTGAAATACATACAAATTATGTACAACTTATTTTAAATTCTATTTTTCAATTTTTATATAAATATGATAAGATAGCAAATGATTATCACATAAATGTTTTAGAGGCTTTAAAGAAAGATCAAAAAAAATATCCTCTAACAATTCAAGGATATATGCATTGGTTAGAAAAATATAGTCAAATGAAACATTTTAATCGAAATCCATTGTATCAAAATCATATTATTTATGATTTTGAACATGATTCTAATGCAATGGCTAAAAGTATTGTAGATTATTTATCAGGAATGTCAGATGCTTATATATTAAAAATATTTAATGAATTTATTTCATTTTCATAGAGAGGAAGTTTACATATGCCAATAAAAATACCAAATGATTTACCAGCTAGTAAAATACTTAAAGAAGAAAATATCTTTGTTATGGATGAAACAAGAGCTTTGTCACAAAGAATTCGTCCATTAAAATTAATTATTGTCAATATTATGCCAACTAAGATTGTTACAGAAACACAATTATTAAGATTACTTTCTAATACACCATTACAAATAGAAGTAGATTGGTTATGTATGGAAAGTCATAATTCTAAAAATACACCACAAGAACATTTAATGGAATTTTATAAAACATTTAATGAAATTAAAGATAACAAATATGATGGTTTAATTGTTACAGGGGCACCTGTTGAAAAATTAAAATTTGAAGATGTAGACTATTGGGAAGAACTTACAAAAATCTTTGATTGGGCCAATACAAATGTTTTTTCTTCATTCTTTATTTGTTGGGCTTCTCAAGCATCTTTATATTATTATTATGGTGTTGAAAAATACCAACTTGAAGAAAAGCTAACAGGAGTTTATCATCATCATACAAATCCAGATAAAATGCAAAGACGTATCCTAAGAGGCTTTGATTATCAATTTTATGCACCTCATTCAAGATATACATCTGTAAAGAAAGAAGATATTGAAAAAATAGATTCATTAGATATTTTAGCTTCTTCAGAAGATGCAGGAGTATACTTAGTCGCTGAAAAAGATGGATCAAGATTTTTTGTTACTGGACATCCTGAATATGATCCTGATACATTAGATAAAGAATATCATCGTGATTTAGCTAAAGGTGGAGATTGTGTAATGCCTAAAAACTATTATAAAAATGATGATGTTAATGATGAAATTTTAGTTAAATGGCGTAGCCATGCTTATTTATTATTTTCTAATTGGCTTAACTATTATGTATATCAAAATACACCATATAACTTGGATGATTTATTAAAAATGAAGACGACTAACAAATAGTCGTCTTGTTTTTATCATCAAAATGTGGTAAATTAAATATGTTAGATGCGGCCGTGGTGAAATTGGTATACACGTAGGTTTGAGGGACCTATGGCTTATGTCGTGCCGGTTCAAGTCCGGTCGGCCGCACCATAATAAAGATAACTTATTTTTAATAAGTTTTTTTATTATAGGAGGGTTATTAATGAAACAATGTATGGATTCTGATAATCTACATAGAAGATTAAAAAAAATTATAGGTCAGGTACAAGCAATAGATCGTATGATTGATGAAGATATTCCATGTGAAGATATTTTATCCCAAATCAATGCTGCTAAATCGGCACTTCATAAGGCTGGTCAAATTGTTTTAGAAGGACATATTAAACATTGTGTTAAAGATGGAATTGAACATGGAGATGTTGATCAAACAATAGAAAATTTTACAAAAGCAGTGGAAAGATTTGCTAATATGAAATAAGCAGGGGTAACTGCTTTTTTTATTTATTTGTTGACAACCTATACCCCTATAGGTATATACTATACCCATAGGGGTATAGGAGGAAGAAAGATGGTTAAAATAAATGAAATGAAAAAAGATATACTTTTTCTAATAATAGCCGGTATTTCATTATTATTGAGTATTTTTAAATGTACGTTGTTTTCTATTGATTTAGCATGGATTGCTATTATATTATGTGGTATTCCAATTATTAAAGAAGCTGTTGAAGGTTTAGTAACGGAATTTGATATTAAAGCAGATGTTTTAGTTTCTATAGCTTTGATTGCTTCTGTTTTTATAGGTGAAATTTTTGCAGCGGGAGAGGTTGCTTTTATCATGCAATTAGGCTCATTATTAGAAGAGCTTACAGTTGCTAAAGCAAGAGCAGGAATTGAAAAATTAGTTCATCTAACACCACAAACAGCTAGAAAAATTATTGATGATAAAGAAGTTATTATCGATGTTCATAAAGTTTTAAAAAATGATATTCTCCACGTTTTACCAGGTGAAACAATTCCTGTAGATGGTGTTATTATTGAAGGAGAAACATCTATTAATCAAGCGGTTATGACAGGTGAAAGTATCCCTGTTGATAAAACAGTAGGAGATAACGTTTCAAGTGGAACGGTTAATCAATTTGGTAGTTTTAAAATGAAAGCATTAAAGGTTGGAGAAGATAGTGCAATTCAAAAAATGATTAAGCTAGTTCAAAGTGCAGATGCAAATAAAGCTAAAATTGTTGGTTTTGCAGATCATTTTGCTACGTGGGTGGTAATTATTGCTTTATCTGCTGCTTTACTTACATGGTTGATTTCAGGACAAATTATTAGAGCTGTTACAATTTTAGTTGTCTTTTGTCCTTGTTCATTAGTTCTTGCTACACCAACTGCTATTATGGCAGCTATTGCAAATGCAACCAAACATGGTTTTTTAGTAAGAGAAGGTGATGCTTTAGAAAGACTTGCTAAAATAAGTAAAATTACTTTTGATAAAACAGGAACATTAACTTATGGAGAGCCGGAAGTAATAGCTATATGTTCGACTGATGAAAAAATATCTGATGAAAAGTTATTTCAATACTTTGCAAGTGCAGAGTTTTCTTCTGAACATCCAATAGGGAAATCAATCGTTCGTTGTTATCAAGAAAAATATCATCAAGATTTATTAGCTACAGATCAATTTAAATTATATTTAGGGAAAGGAATCAAATGTTACTTAAATAATCAAGAAGTATTAGCTGGAAATGAAAAATTATTTAAGGAATTCAATAATTTTTCTGATTTGAAAAAACAAACAGAAATTTATGATTTAAAAGGCTATACAATTATTTATCTATCAATAGATCAACAACTTAAAGGATATTTGGTTTTAGCGGATACTTTAAGAAAAGAAAGTAAAGCAATGATACAACAATTATATAAAATTCCCGTATCACCTGTTTTACTTACAGGAGATCATCGAAATGTAGCGTATACAATGGCTAAAGAATTAGGAATTAAAGAGATTTATGCAGATTGTTTACCTGAAGATAAAATCAAAACAATTCGTATGTTTCAAAATAAACAACAAGATGTTTGTATGATAGGTGATGGTATTAATGATGCACCAGCGTTAAAGTGTGCAAATGTGGGTATTGCCATGGGGAAAATAGGAAGTGACATTGCTGTAGATGCTGCGGATATAGTTTTGGTAGATGATGATATTAAAGAATTGCCACATCTTGTTTTACTTTCAAAACATATGATGAAAGTTATCAAACTCAACTTAACATTCTCTATGACATTGAATGTTATTGCAATTATTTTAGCAATTGTAGGTATTTTAAACCCTGTTGTCGGTGCTTTGGTTCATAATGCAGGTTCTGTTTTAGTTATTGTTAATTCAGCATTTTTATTAAATTGGAAAAAATAAAAAGGGTGTTAGTTTCAAAACTAACATCCTTTTAGTTACTATTCTTTAATTAAATCATAGATTGCTTTAGCAAAGATTTCTGTTGATTTTAATAATGAATCAATCTTTATATTTTCATTGTTACCATGAATTGCATTATCTTCATCCTTGAACTCACATCCAAAAGCTACACAATTTGGCATTGATTTAGCATATGTTCCACCACCAATTGCTTGTGGTTGACTTTCTGTATCACCTGAAACTTCAACATAAGCTTTATGAAGTTTTTGAACAAGTTCACTGTTTGGATCAATATAAAGTGGTTCATGAATATCACTTTCTAAGTTTAATCCAAGAGATTGACATAATTCTTGAACACCATCACACATTTTCTTTAAATCAATTTCATGAGGACAACGTAAGTCTAATTCAATATCAGCATCTTCTTTAACATATTTAACAACCCCTAAATTCATTGTTAATTTACCCATTAATCCTTCACGATTAATTTGTAAACCTTTTCCATAATAATCATTTAAGTAAGTTGCAATAAAATGAACAAGTTTATTATTAATGACAGTATCTAAATAAGTTGCAAGTAAACTTACAGCATTAATTCCTTCTTCTGGTAAAGATGCATGAGCACTTTTTCCTTTTAAAACTAATTTTGTACAATTTCCTTCTTCTTCAATAATACCAGTTACATGATGATCACTTAAGAATTGTTTAAATGATTCTTCATATTGTTTATGATTTCCTTCAATGATTGCTTCACATTCACCAGGAACAATATTTACGCGGTCTCCAGCAACCATTGCAACTAAACCATCTTTTTTGACATTACCTGTTATATGAAAACGAACAATTCCTTTTTCACCATAAACAACAGGGAATTCAGCATCAGGTGTAAATCCCATAGATGGGTATGGGTTTTTAGTAAAATAGTGTGCCACACAAGATGAACCACGTTCTTCATCACAACCAAAAATAACACGAATTTTCTTTTTAACAGGTAAGTTTAAATCATGAATAATTTTAGCTGCATAATATCCTGCAAGTAAAGGTCCTTTATCATCAGCAACACCTCTACCATAGAGTTTACCGTTAGCTTGAACAACTTTAAATGGATCACTATCCCATCCTCTTGTATCAACAGGAACAACATCTAAGTGTCCTAAAATACCAAAACTTTCTTCTTGATCACCAATATCTATATGTCCAGCATAACCATTTTCATCATGTACAACAAAGCCATCTCTTTTTCCAATAGCTAACATAGCATCAAGAGCTTGTCTACATTCACTTCCGTAAGGTTGGTTTTCTCCAATTGTTTTTTCATTATAAACAGAAGGAATGGCACATAATGTTTCAATGTCTTGAATAAGCTGGTCCTTTCTTTTTTCAACTTCTTCTTTAAAGTTAATCATATTAAAATCACCTCAGCACATATTATACATTTTTCATAATAATTTTTAAACATATTTGATAAAATAATGTTATGATAAAGACAGTATAGGGGGAAATATCGATGGAAAATATAAGATTTCATATTACAGTAAAGGGAATAGTTGTTTTTGAAAATAAAGTATTATTGATGAAAAGAGTTAGACCATCTAGTGATGGATTAGGTTATTGGGAGCTTCCTGGTGGTGGTTTAGAATATGGTGAGACACCGAATGATGCTTTAAAAAGAGAACTAAAAGAAGAAACAGGTTTAATGATTGATGTTGTTAAACCAGCATATACTTTTACTAAAATAAGAAAGGATTATCAAACAGTAGGTATTGGCTATTTAGCCACTACTAAAAATGATCAAGTTTCTATTTCTTTTGAACATACTGATTATAAATGGTGTTCAATTGATGAATTAAAAAACTATTTATGTGACGAGATTTACCAAGATATTATCTATACTTTAAAAGAATATACGAGTATTTAAAGAGGTTTATATGAATCAAGAAATTATTAAAACAATAAGTGAAGAATTGAATGTAAGAACATATCAAATTGAGGCAGTTTTATCTTTATTAGAAGAAGGAAATACAGTTCCTTTTATTGCCCGTTATCGAAAAGAAAAGACAGGTGCTTTAGATGAAGATCAAATACGTACAATTGATAAATATTATCAATATCAAGTGAATTTATTAAAAAGAAAAGAAGATGTTATTCGTTTAATTGATGAAAAAGGAATGTTAAATGAAAAGTTAAAAGCAGATATTTTAAAAGCTACACAATTAAGTGAAGTTGAAGATCTTTATCGTCCTTATAAAGAAAAAAGAAAAACTAAAGCAACTATAGCCAAAGCAAAAGGATTAGAACCTTTAGCTAAATGGATCTTAGCTTTAAATAAAGGGGATATTTTAGTAGAAGCTAAAAAATATTTAAATGATGATGTTTTAAATATAGAAGATGCTATTCAAGGAGCTTTAGATATTATTGCTGAAGATATTGCTGATGATATTAAATATCGTAAGTTTTTAAAAGATATGCTTTATAAAGGTGGTATTTTAAAAACAAGCGAAAAGAAAAAACATGATGATGAAAATAAAGTTTATGAAATGTATTATAACTATCAAGAAAAAGTAAAAACTTTAGTATCACATCGTATTTTAGCAATCAATCGTGCTGAAAAAGAAAAAGTAATCAATGTAAGTATAGAAGGAGATAAAGATTATTATTTACAATACATTACAAGAGGTGTTACAAAAAACAGAGAAACAAATCTTTTACCTTATATTCAAAAAGCCGTAGAAGACAGTTATCAAAGATTATTATTTCCTTCTATTGAAAGAGAAATAAGAAAAGAATTGACTGAAAAAGCTAATGAACAAGCATTAAAAGTATTTTCAGTTAATTTAGAAAATCTTTTATTACAAGCACCATTAAAAAATAAAATGGTCTTAGGTGTTGATCCTGCTTATCGAACAGGATGTAAATTAGCGGTTGTTGATCAAACAGGTAAAGTTTTACACATTGATAAAGTTTTTATTACGTTACCTAAAGATAATTATGATAAAGATATTAAAACTTTATTAAATATTATTTCAAAATATAAAATTGAAATTATTGCTATTGGAAATGGAACTGCTTCAAGAGAATCAGAAGCCTTTATTGCTAAACTTATTCAAGAACATCATTTGAATGTAGAATTTGCTATTATTTCTGAAGCAGGTGCTTCTGTTTATTCAGCAAGTCAAATTGCTAAAGAAGAATTTCCAGATTATCATGTAGAAGAAAGATCTGCGGTTTCTATAGCAAGACGTTTACAAGATCCACTTGCAGAACTTGTTAAAATTGAACCTAAAGCAATTTCAGTTGGACAATATCAACATGATATTCCTGAAAAAGATTTAGAAGAACAATTGGATTTCGTTGTTGAAAAAACAGTTAATAATGTTGGTGTTGATATTAATACTGCTTCTAAATCATTACTTAAATATGTTGCAGGATTAAATGCTGGTGTAGCACAACAAATTGTTTTATATCGAAATGAACACGGAAAATTTCATAATCGAAATGAAATAAAAAATGTAAAAAAATTAGGAGCTAAAACATATACACAAGCAATTGGATTTTTACGTATTTTAGATGGTGACCATCCATTAGATGCAACTGCTATTCATCCTGAAAACTATCAACAAGCCTTAGATTTATTAAATTTATGTCAATTATCATTAGCTGATTTAGGAACAGATGAACTTAAAGAAAAATTATTAAAAATTAATAAAAAAGAAGTTATAGAAACATTAAAAATTGACCAATATACATTAGATGACATTATTGATTGTTTAATTAAACCCAATCGTTCAATTAGAGATCAATACCAAACACCACTTCTAAAAAAAGATATTCTTCATATAGAAGATTTAAAACCAGGAATGGTTTTAGAAGGAACTGTTAGAAATGTTGTTGATTTTGGGGCTTTTGTTGATATTGGATTAAAAAATGATGGTTTAGTGCATATATCAAAAATGTCAAAACAAAGAATAAAACATCCATTAGATGTTTTAAGTATTGGGGATATTGTAGAAGTTAATGTCATAGATGTTGATTTAAATAAAAAAAGAGTTAGTTTAAGTATGATCTAGGTGATGATGTGTATAAAATATATACTTTGATATTATGTTTATGTCTTGTTGGATGTACACAAAAAAAAGATATCGAGGTATCAACTCAAAAAGAAAATTTTAGTTATGAAGAAGTTTCAAAAAATTTTTCAAAGTTACAATGTGGGGATATTGTAAACATTGAAAATAGTCATTATATTTCAAATATTGCGATTCCTGGTAGGTGGAAACATACACTTATTTATCTAGGAAGTTTAAGACAAGTTCAAGAATGTATAGATTCTTCTTTTCCGTATTATAAAAAAATCATGGAGATGTATAAAACTCAAAATGAAATTCTTGTTTTGGATGCGAATGTAGGTGGGGTACAATTACGTACTTTTGATCAGATGGCTAATTTAAAAAATGAATCTTATTTAAAAGCAATGACTTGTTTTCGCTTTTCAAAGGGCAATGATTTTATTAAAGAGTTTTTGAAAAATGCATTAGATTATTTAAATTATCCTTATGATTATCAAATGGACTTATCGAGTGATCAAGCATTATATTGTAGTGAGTTAGTAGCTTGTTCATTAAAAAAAATGAATATCACTATTTCTAAACAGACACAGGTCTTTAAATATCACATTATTTCACCAACAGATTTAATAGATGATTTAGTGGAACAAAATTTAGTGAAAAATGTTTTAATTTTAGAATAATGAGGTTGTCTAGATAAGCAATATGATGTAAAATAGTAGATAGATAAAAAGAAGGAGAAGAAGTGTTCATGGCTATTGGTATTGTAAAGAATTTTAACAAAGATAAAGGTTTCGGATTTATCAACATGGAAGGTGAAGAAAGAGATATTTTCTTCCACTATTCACAACTTGTTCAAGAAGGATTTAAAACAATTGATCCTGGACAAAAAGTTGAATTTGAATTAGTTGAAGGAGATCGCGGTCTTCAAGCACATCAAGTTGTTAAAATTACTGAATAAGGACAGTGTCCTTATTCTTTTGTTTTAAGGGGGTATTTTATGAATGATACAAAAAAGGGAATGCTATTTATTATGATGGCAGCATTCTTTTTTGCAAGTATGAATGTTTTTGTTAAGTTATCAGGTGATTTATCATCTATTCAAAAAAGTTTTTTTCGTAATTTAATTGCAGCACTTTTTGCATTTATTATTTTAATTAAAAGTAAAGAAGGTTTTACCTATCAAAAAAAAGATATACCGATGTTGCTTTTACGTTCTACTTTTGGAACGTTAGGTATCTTATGTAATTTTTATGCAGTAGATCATTTATTAGTAAGTGATGCATCTATGCTTAATAAGTTATCACCATTTTTTGTTATTATCTTTTCTTCATTATTTTTAAAAGAAAAAGCAAATACGATTCAAAAAATAACAGTTGTGATTGCTTTTATAGGAAGTTTATTTGTAATTAAACCTTCTATTCATTTTGTAAGTAATATCAATTCATTTATTGGAGTTTTAGGAGCGATGGGAGCAGGAATCGCTTATACATGTGTTAGAAAATTAGGACAACAAGGTGTAGCTGGAGCAAAAATTGTTTTCTTTTTTTCATGTTTTTCGTGTTTGTCTGTAGTCCCTTATTTGATCTTTCATTTTCAACCTATGACACTTCAACAAATTGGTTGTTTACTCATGGCAGGATTAATGGCTGCAGGAGGACAATTTTCAATTACGAATGCCTATACGTATGCACCTGCTAAAGAAATATCGATTTATGATTATACACAAGTTATTTTTGCAGCTCTACTTGGATTTTTCTTATTAAATCAAGTCCCTGATTTTTATAGTGTAATTGGTTATATAATTATCATTGGAGTTGCTTTTTGGAATTTTATGAAACAAAAAAGATGCGTTTAGTGACGCATCTTTTGTCCTAATTGGATACTTCTTGCAAGCCTAAAAGCAGCTTTATAAACATTTTCATTGGCATTTTCTAAAGCATTTTCTAAAGAACAGCAATGATCAATACAACTTTCAATCGTTGTAATACAATCATAAATATCACCAACATTTTCTCCAATAGAGCCAACAATGCAAACTGTGTCAACACCATATTTTTTTGCTCTTTGACTCACCCCAGTAGGTACTTTTCCATACATTGATTGATGATCAATACGTCCTTCACCACTAATAACAAGATCACATTCTTTAACGTATTCATCAAAATGAACAACGTCTAAAACAGTTTCAATTCCACTTTGTAGTTTAGCATTTAAAAACGTCATTAAACCAAATCCTAAACCACCAGCAGCCCCAGAACCAGCCTCTTCACTATAATCTTGATAGCCTTTTTTTATACATATTTCTACAAGATGTTTTAATCCTTGATCTAAAAATTGAATATCCTTTTCATTAGCTCCTTTTTGAGGGCCATAGATAGCACTGGCACCTGTTTTACCACAAAGTGGATTTGTTACATCACACATGACGATGATTTGTGTATCTTTTATTCGAGGATCAAGGCGATGAGTATCAATATCTTCAATGAAAGGTAAGTTTTCAGGAATAGGGTCTAAAACTTGGTGATTTTTATCTAAAAAACGAATTCCTAAATGATGAGCCATTCCAATCCCACCATCATTGGTAGCTGAACCGCCAATTCCAAGATAAATCTTTTGACAACGATGATCTAGTGCATCTTTAATAAGTTCACCAGTTCCTTTTGTATTTGCTTCTCTAATTTTCTTTTCTTTAACAAGAGGCAGTCCAGAAGCACTTGCCATTTCAATAATAGCTCCTTGACTAGTGATACCATAGCTTGCTTGAATAGGTTCTTGTAAAGCATTATGACAGTTAATTGTTATATATTGACCATTTAAGGATTCAACAATAGCTTGTGTTGTTCCTTCTCCTCCATCAGCCATTGATAGTATTTTAAAAGAAACATCTTCAAAAACTTCTTTAAATCCTTTTTGAATACTTTTAGATACTTCTAAAGAAGATAAACTTCCTTTATAAGAATCACTTGCAATTAATATTTTCATAGAAACCTCCTAAAGTGTAACATAACGATGAATGTGTAAATAATAAACAATAGCTTCCACTTCTTTGTTTGGAAACATTTGTTTCATAATCTTTTTATAATAATACATTTGACCTTGATGAAGTTCTTTTAAGAGTTCATCAGAACTATTTTTAGCTAATGTATCTGTCTTATAATCAATAATTGTTATTTTATCTTCATTAATACATAAAACGTCAAAAATACCATGAATAATTTGTTTATTTTCATTTAAAAATGAAAATTCTTTTTCTTTATAACAATATGAACTTTTTAACATCAATTGATAAACTTCACTTTCAATAAAGCTTTCTAAATGAACCTTATATTGATTTAAAAGAGTTCTCGCCTCTTCATTAAATAAAGATCTTTGTATAATATTTTGAAAACACTCTTCAAAATTTAATTCTTTATCCAAAGGATACAATTCCAAAAATAAATGAACAAGAGTTCCTCGATCAGTTGCTTTCATTGATGATTCATTTTCTTCATCATCTCTTTCAAAAAAACGATTTCCATCATCAATAATAGAAGTAACTGCTACTGTTTTATCAAAAGGTGCTTTGTTTTGATAATTAAATTGACTATTTTTTAAATAAAGTTCTTGATCATTATTTTCTATTTGATTTGTTGGATAGATATATTCATCAATTGTATGAACATCAATAATTGATGTATGAAATTTAGAATGACAGGTATTAAGTTGCATCTTGTTTTCTTGATAAAGTTTTAATTGTAAAGCGTTATTTTTTACTTGATCCAAATCATAATAATTTTTAATTTTTTCATCAAATAATGATAAATCAATACATTGTTGAATAAAATCAGGATGACGTATTAAAGCAAGCATGATCCAATTCAACATTTGATTTGATTTACGAATCGTTGCAGGTAAAAGATGACATGAAGCATCCAGAGCGTAATCAATGACTTGCTTTTGCCATTTTTCAATCATATTAATTTCTTTTAAACCACCCGTTAAAATCAACTTTTGAGATGCTCTTGTAAGAGCTACATAAAGAATACGCATTTCTTCATTAATAGTTTCATTATCAAGAACTGTTGAAAAGATACCACGTAAAGGATGTGGATATTCAATAAGGACATTTTGAAAATCTCCTAAATCTTGTTTTTGATGAGGATTTAAAATGATTCCTAAATTTTTATCTTGAATTAAAGGTGCTTTTCCATCAGCAAAATTAAATTGATGGTTCATTTGATTAACAATCACGATAGGAAACTCAAGACCCTTTGATTGATGAATCGTCATAAAAGTAACAGCATCACCATCACTTGAAAGGGTAGCAGGTTTATAATCAATTCCTAAAGTCATTGTTTGTTCAAATTTATGAACAATTTGATATAAAGAAAGTCCTTCATCTGTTTTCAACATTTCAATTAAGAGTTGAACATTGGCATAGCGTTGTTTACCATTATAAAGAGAACTGATAAATAGATCATATTCGTTTTCTTTAATAAATCTCTCTAAAACTTCATACACTGGATGATTTCTAGCAAATTCTTGCATTTCATGATAATAGTTTAAAAAATCAATAGCTTCTTGATCCGTTGCTTGTTTTAAAGATTCATACATTGACATATTTTCTATTTTATGAAGATAAAGCCAGTTTTCATCAAAGTGTGTTTTTTTATAATTTCCTTTAAGTAAAGAAATCAAAGCCAAATCATCTAAACAATTATCAAGTGCTTTTAAAAAGTAAACACAGTCTAAAATTTCATTGCTTTCAAAAAATCCTTTAGTAAGGACAATTAAATTAGGAATAGAAATAGCATCAAAAACTTTTTTATAAGTTATAAAATTTGCTACATTTCTCATTAAAACAACAACATCTTGATATTTTGCAAGACGATTTCCATTATAAAAATCAAGTTCAAGATGACCAACCATTTCATGAATCTTTTTACCAATCATTTTTGCTTCATATTCAATCATATCAACAGTTTCATCTTCTGGTTTTAAAACAAGCATGATTTCACTATCAAAACGTTTTTCTTGATCATAGCGTAACATAGCTTGTTGTAATTTTTCATCATTATCACATTTTTCTTTTCTTAAAAAGTCATAATTTAATTGAGCATGAGGATCCTTGTCATATTCAAGACCACCATAACGGCTATCCATAATTGCATTAAAGATATAATTGATACTATCTAAAACGATTTTATTTGAACGATAATTGAATTTTAAATCGATTCTTTGATTATTATCTTCAAGACCATAAGTGAGATATTTTTCATTAAAAATATCTAAATCAGCTTTTCTAAAACGATAAATCGATTGTTTCATATCTCCAACCATAAAGCGATTGATTTCAGGTTCTTGGAAACGAGAAATTAATAAAATCAAGTTTTCTTGAATTTCATTTGTATCTTGATATTCATCAATCATAATTTCATGAAATTGTTGGTAAAGAGTTTGGGCAACTCCTTGATTTTCACTTAATAATTGAAGGGTATATTGTTCCAAATCATTAAAATCTAAATAAGAAAGTGATTTTTTATAAGCTTGATAAGCTTCTTGAAATTCTTTAAGATATTTTAAATAGATTTCTAAATGGTGATAAGAGATTTTTAAGACTTCACTTAATTCTTCAATAGAAGAAGGCATACATTTTTGATAAGCTTTAATAAATGTATTTTTTGTTTGATCTAATAAAGATTTATAAGTTTCTTTAATAGAATCATCAACATCTTTATAACTAGCTGCGCGATGTTTTTCAATTTCTATTCCCATTGAAAAATATTTTCCTTGGTTAAAGCATTCTTTTAAATTTTGAAAATAACTTTCTAAAACAGTATGTGGTGCAGGTAATTTCTTTGTTTCTTCAAAGTAAAAACCTAAACCATATGTTTGACAATAATCTTCAAGCTTTAAATAACTATCATAGGCTTCTTGAAAAGCTTCTTGTAATATTTTTTTTAATGGTTTTTCAAAAGGTGTATCTTCAATTGTTTGATCATTGATGACACGATCATAAAGTTTTATTTTCACTTGATTTAAATAATCATCAAAATGATAAACAGTATGAGATAAATTATCTAATTGAAAAAGAATTTCTTTAAAAGAATTAAATTGATAACCTGTATAGTTTTCTTGATAAAAATCATAGAATTCCTTTTCTTGAACCCATTTTTCAAGACATTGATCTAAAATGTTTTCTTTAATTAAAGTAGGGTTTTCAAGAATTTCAAATTTAGAATCTAAATGAATTGTATAACCATATTGACTTAATAAATCACTACAAAAAGAATGAAAATTTGTAATATAAGCATCATTTAATAATAATTTTTGTTTTTCTAAATGTAATTTTAAAGAATCATCAACAACTTGAATTCTTTTATTTAAACTTTCTACTAATCTTTGTTTCATTTCTAAAGCAGCTGCTTTCGTAAAAGTTAAAACAAGTAAAGAATCTACATTTACATGATCATCTTCAATTAAAGACATCATACGATTAACAAGAATTTTTGTTTTTCCAGAACCAGCAGGTGCTGAAACTAAAATAGAACTTCCACGACTATAAACAGCGAGGTTTTGTTCATCATTTAAACTTTTATCTTTCTTCATTTTGACCTCCTAATTCAATTTGATGATCTTCATTATAGAAAATATCATAATTACAAATAGCTTTATAATGACAAAAACGACAAGGATTAATGTGCATATCAATATTTGGATTATCACTACGTGTTGGATAAATACGAATATCTCCAGTAATCATTTGTTGGTAAAGACTTTGAATGTGTAAAGTGATTTCTTGTAAAAGGCTATCCAATTCATCATGAGAAATAATTTTAGCATTACTATAAGGACTACCATTTTTTTTTAGCTTGACCTTGATAATATCACTCTCTTGTTCCATTTCATGATCAATTTCTAAATAAGTATCATCTACACTATAGCCATCCATTTTATAAAGTTTAAAGAAACTTTCAGGATCTTGTTTTTCTAAAATAGAAATCTCACTTTTTAACATTCTTTTCTTTGTATTAAAATACAAAACAGCGCCTTTATCGTAGTTTTTATTTTTAGATAACATTTCTAAATAAATCAACATTTGCATATTAAATCCTAAACGTGCTAGTTCTAAATTCAATTCTTTATTCGAAGATTTATAATCAATGACTTTTAAATAATTTTGATATAAATCTACACGATCAATAAAGCCTTTAAGTTCAATATCTTGAATCTTATCATAAACTCTTTCTTCACAAGCAGAGAGTTCAAATAAACCATGTTGCATCTGTTTTGCTAGAACAATAATTGTATTATATAAATCATCTTCAATCAGTTTTAAAAAGAATTGATTTTTTTTCAAAGTATATTTCTTTAACATATGAGTCTTTAAATAGTTTTGAATACTTAAATGAATATCTTCTTTTAAGGAATCAAAGTTTTTAGCTTGATAGTTATTGAAATAATGATGATTTTTTTCTAAAACATAATGAACTAAAGTACCGATTTCATTACTTTGTATTAAAGAATTATTTATAGAATCTACTTTTAACATATATTGTAGATAGTATTTATAAGGGCATTGGTTATAGACCTCTAATTTACTTGCTGAAAGAGGATTATGTTGATGATTGATATGCATTGGTAATACTTGATGATGGGATTGTTTGTAAACCAATAGATGATGATTTAAAACAGATAATGAATCATCTTGATGTCCTTTTAAATAATAATCTTCTTTTAATGAAGGATGAATAAGTATATGTTTTTTAAAAGCAGGAATTGTAAATAATTTTGTTAATTTTTGAATAATCGATGAAACAACTAAATCTCCACCATTTAAATCTCTTAATGCATAACTTAAAATGATTTTTTGATGGTGACAAGAAAAAAGATGTCTTAAAGTATTTTGATGTTTATTTAATGCATCATAGGTTGTAGGATACTTTAATGCAAGTGCTTCTTGATTTAAAAGTAAATTGGTATTTTTAAATTCTTGAGGAATAATTGTTTCATTTAAACCTAAACAATAAACATATTTTGTTTGTAAGAGTTCACTGTAAGGTTGATTGTAATTAAGTAAATAAAGACTGTCATAGCTTTCTTTAATAAAGTGTGTTTTTTTAGAAAACATTTCTTGAAGTAAGCTTAAATATTCTTTTAAAGAAAGAGGTTCAGTTCCTTCAAGGTTTAAACTTGAAAGTAAAGCATAAACAAGTTCATTTTTACAAAAAGAATGTTCAATAAAATCACTTAAAGATAAAGAATATGACGATAAATCATGACCTTGAATCTTTAAAACTGCTTTTTTTAATGCTAGATAATTTTCATCATCAATAAAACCTTGTAAAGTATATAAGTTTTTTAAATAAGATACATATTGATGATCTTGAAAATTTAATAAATATAAAGAACTGATAGCATCTAAAAGATATGTTTCATCTTTACTTAGGCAATATTGTAAAAGCATATTAACGACTTGAAAAGCTTGATTAGTGGTTGTTTCTTTTTGATTATACGCAAGGTTAAATTGATCTAAAATACGACAAAGATGACGATAATAATCATCATTTGGGTAATAGATCACAAAATCACGTAAAGTATTTTCCTTAAGTAATGTATTAATATCAAAAATAACTTGTTTGACTTCTTCTTGAATCGTTGATGCTTTTAAGATTTGATAAGGATGTTCAAAATCACTTTTTGTATGTGATGAATCAAATAAATGATTTGTGACGTAACCTGTATAATCAAGAATTTCATTTTCTTTTGTATCTTGATAAATAAAGACATGACCATATTGATCAAGCTTTTGAATAAGTGCTTGATTTTTAGGAATTGTTATTTGATTTGTTAGAAAATAATAATAATTATGGCATTTTTCATCAATAAGTGAATAAATAAGATCGTGTTCTAAAAAATGAGTTTGATCAAATTGATGATATAAATTGAAAAGTGTTTTAATTTTTTCTTTTGATAGATTTGGTAACTCTTTTGTTGTTTCTTGAATATTATAAAGATAGAAATTTTTAAAAATCTCTAATATTTGTTTAGCTGTTAAAACATGATTAGCGCTTAAATGAAATAAAGAAGAGGTATCTTCTTTATTCATTTTAATAATTTCTAAAAGATTTTGAATAGTTGTTTTCTTTTTAAAATCTTGTTGATATATTTGCAGAAGCTTTTGATAAAACGACGATAATGTCATGATTTCAATATTAAAAAGGGTATCTGTATGTTTTAAGAAAATTTCTTCATAATATTTAGGGTCATCAACAATGACGTAATGAATAGTAAAAGGATTTTCTTTTGCAGAGTGTAAACAATCATTTATGATTTGTTTCATTGTTGAACTATAGTGATTTGAGTTATAAATATGCATAATGTCACCTCTTGCTTTATTTTATCATAGATAGATTTAAATATTTAGTGAAAACTCTTATTAAAAGGATAAAATAAGGAGTTAATAAAAAAAGAACTGCAAGCAGTTCTAAATTTTTTCTACTTCATCAAGCCATATTTGAACATTGGCATCACTTGGCATACGCCAATCACCACGTGGAGATAAAGCGACAGATCCAACTTTTGGACCATCTGGGATACAACTACGTTTAAATTGTTGACTAAAGAAACGCCAGTAGAATAAACGTAACCATTTTTTAATTGTATCTTTATCATATTTATCTTTGAAGGCAAGTTTTGTCTTTTTATAAAGTTTACGAGGTTCATCACCAAAACGTACCATATGATAAATAAAGAAATCATGAAGTTCATAAGGACCAACGATATCTTCTGTCTTTTGAACAATTTTGTCATCTTCTTGAGGAAGAAGTTCAGGAGATACAGGTGTATCTAAAACATCTTGTAAAATTGTTTCAAGAACTTGACCTTTATAAAGAGAAGAAACATAGTCTACAAGATAGCGTACAAGTGTTTTAGGAACCGAAACATTGACAGCATACATGGACATATGGTCTCCATTATAAGTTGACCATCCTAATGCAACTTCACTTAAATCACCAGTTCCAATGACAAGACCACCAATTTGATTTGCTTTATTCATTAAAATTTCAGTACGTTCACGAGCTTGGACATTTTCGTAAGTGACATCATGAACATTTTCATCTTGATCAATATTTTTAAATTGCATTCTTACGACCTCAGCAATATTGACTGTTTGACTGGTAACACCTAGTTCTTCCATGAGACCTAAAGCGTTATTTTTTGTACGTGACGTTGTTCCAAAACAAGGCATAGTAATTGCATAAATATTCTTTTTATCATAACCTAATTTTTCAAATGCCATGACACAAACAAGGAGTGCAAGTGTTGAATCTAAGCCACCTGAAATACCAATGACGACTTTATTTATATGAGTAGCTTTTAATCTTTGCATTAAACCTCTTGTTTGAATTTCAAAGACTTCTTTACAACGTAATTCTCGAAGAGCAGGATTACTTGGTACAAAAGGATGAGGATCATAGTAATGATTTGTTTCAATATCAATAAGATCCATATCAAAGTAAACATAGTCATAATCATGATGGGATTGATAAGTTGTCATCTTTCTTCTTTCACTAATAAGTTTTTCAACATCTAAATCACCATAAATCACTTCAGCATCAAAACCAGTACTTTCATTAATAACTGTTCCATTTTCACAAATTAAATGATGCCCAGAGAAAACCACATCGGTTGTACTTTCTCCACTTCCTGCATTACTATAAACATATCCTGAAACAAGTTTTGCTGATTGCATTGAAACAAGGTTTCTTCGATAATCTTTTTTAGCAGTTAATTCATTACTGGCAGATGTATTACAAATGACCGTTGCCCCATTTAAAGCAAGTTCATTACTTGGCGCATTTGGAAGCCATAAATCTTCACAAATTTCTACACCTAATGTAAAACTTGGTAAATTTTGACAAGCAAAAACTACTTTACGACCAAATAAAACAATTTGTCCAAAAAGCTCAATTTCAATATTATCTTCAAAACAAGGTGTAAAACGTCTTCCTTCGTAATATTCATTATAATTTGGAATATGATATTTAGGAACAATTCCTAAAATATTTCCATTATATAAAACAGCAGATACATTATATAAATTATTTTGATAATGAAAAGGTAAACCAATAACGACAATTTGTTGGTGTCCTTTTGTATCATGCATAATTTCTTCTAATTGAACAAGACATTCATTTAAAAGACGATTTTGTAAAAATAAATCTTCTAAAGTATAACCACTTAAAACAAGTTCAGGAAAAACAACCACTTGTGCTTTCTTTTCTCTTGTTTCTTTTAAGACCTTTTTAATTTCACTAGCATTATGTTTAACATTACCAATAAGTGTATCAATTGATGCACTGGCAACTCTTATATATCCATCTTTCATAAAATTCCTCCATTTGTCCTTATTATAACAAAAACATAATTATTTTAGCATATCATTATGCAAAATATTCAAAATCTTTATAATAAAAGAAGAAGGGGGATTTATGAATACAATACTTTATCCATTACTTGGAACCTTATTTACATTTTTAATGACTACTTTAGGAAGTGCGTTGGTTTTTTTCTTTAAAGATGAAATCAAAGATTTTTATCAACAACTTTTTTTAGGATTTGCGGCAGGAATTATGATTGCAGCCTCTGTTTGGTCTTTATTGATTCCTTCCATGGAAATGGCAGAAACTAATGGTCAAAATAGTGCGCTTATTTTAGGTGGAGGATTTATCATTGGAGCTTTATTCTTGCTTTTTTTAGATCATGTGATTCCTCATCAACACTTAAATGAAGACAAGCCAGAAGGACCTAAAAGTATGTTGGGGAAAAATACGATGCTTGTTTTAGCAGTCACTTTACATAATATTCCTGAAGGGTTTGCGGTAGGTTTGACTTTTGCGATTGCAGCAAGTAATTCAAGTATTACATTTGCTTCTGCACTTGCTTTAGCTCTTGGAATTGGACTTCAAAACTTACCTGAAGGAGCAGCTATTTCTCTTCCTTTAAAACAGGAAGGAATGTCACGTACAAAGGCTTTTGTTTATGGAAGTCTTTCAGGAATTGTTGAACCCATTGCAGGAATTATTGCTGGTTTTACAATTCATATTATGCAAACAATATTACCTATTTGTTTATCTTTTGCTGCAGGAGCGATGATGTATGTTGTAGTAGAAGAATTAATTCCAGAAGCACAGCTTGGTAAACATAGTCATGTTGGAACTTTTGGCGTTTTGAGTGGTTTTGTGATCATGATGTTAATGGATGTTTTTTTAGGATAAGAGGAGATTAAAATGTTATATTTTTTATTTATGATTTTAATGTTTTACATTTTTGGAAAATTATTTTTCTTTGGGTTAAAAGCAGCCTGGGGACTTTCAAAGTTTGTTTTAACGATTATTTTATTGCCAATTTCTTTAATGGTAATGGTCTCATGTGGTTTGCTTTATTTTGCCTTTGTTTTATTAATTGTTGTAGGAATTATGAGCTTTTTTAAAACAAATATCTAAATGTCAACTGATAGTTGACAAAACGAAAAGTAGAGTTGGTAGTGCTTTTTAGATAATTATTCTATGATAGAAACAGGAGGGAAGTTATGAACTTATCAGAAAAAATAATGATGTTAAGAAAAAAAGAAGGGTGGTCACAAGAAGAACTGGCTAACCATCTTCAAATCTCAAGACAAGCTGTTTCAAAATGGGAATCAGGTCAATCGATGCCTGATACCGATAAAATTATTCAACTTAGCCAACTCTTTCATGTAACAACAGATTATCTATTATTAGATCAGGAAAATGAAGGGAACATTCAAACAGGGATTTATTTATCTTTGGCACAAGTACAAGAATATTTAAAGATTAGAAAACAATCATCTTTAAAAATTGCATTTGCAACCTTTTTATGTGTGATTTCACCTATTCCATTAATTAGTTTTACAACGCTATGTCAGTACCAACGATTTCATATGACAGAAAATTTAGCAATAAGTATAGGTCTTAGCTTTTTAATTATTTGTATTACAGTAGCAGTTATTTTATTTTGTTTATGTGCTTTTAAAGTTAAAAAATATGATTTTTTAGAAAAAGATGATTTTATGATTGAAAATGATGTTAGAGAATATACTTTTAAAGAAAAAGAAGCTTATCAAAATCAATATCATCATTTTCAAATTATAGGCATTGCTTTATGTATTTTATCAGTTTTACCTATTTTTATCTTTTTAAATTATGATTTTTTAGAAAGTATTGCTGTTTGTTTTCTTTTATTGTTTGTAAGTATAGGTTGTTTTTTCCTTGTTTTAGGAGGAACTTATCAAAATGCTTTAGATAAGATTTTACAAACAGGGGATTATACACCTGAACAAAAAAAGAAAAATGCTTTAAAATCAAAAATAAGTGCTATCTATTGGCTTGTTGTTACTGCTATTTTTCTTTATTATACATTTGGAAAAAATGGTAATGGACAAATGCAATATAGTTGGATTATTTGGGCAATAGCTGGTGTTTTATTTGGTGTTGTGATGATCGTTATAGATTTAATAAGTAGAAGAAGGGATTAAAATGCAAATACTAGGAT